>CAXUOL010000279.1:0-8161 GCA_964252435.1 uncultured Nostoc sp. | reverse complement strand
TTTTTGTAATGTGCGATCGCTTCTTGAGGTTTACCTCGATCGTCCATCGCATTTCCCAAACCTGTGTAAGCTTGTGCGTGTTTGGGATCGAGACGAATCGCTTCGGTATAGCCGGCGATTGCTTCTGTTAGCTTGCCTTGAGCGTAAAAAGCACTTGCTAAATTATAGTGAGCGTCTGCATAGTTGGGAGCGAAGCTGATGGCTTTTTTGTAATGTGCGATCGCTTCTTCTAGTTTGCCTTGAGCGTATAGAGTATTTCCCAAGGCATTATAACCTGCTGGATTTTTCGGTGCAAGGCGAATGGCTGCTGTATATTCGGCGATTGCTTCTGCTGGCTTTCCTTGAGCGTACAAGGCGTTTCCTAAGTAATAGTAAGCGTCTGCATAGTTAGGATCGAAGCTAATAGATTTTTTATACTGAGTAACTGCTTCTGCTAGCTCACCTTGATCGTACAGAGCATTTCCTAAACGGGTGTAAGTCGGTGCATAATCTGGTTTGAGACGAATTGCTGCTGTATATTCGGTAACTGCTTCTGTGAGCTTGCCTTGAGCGTAGAGAGCATTTCCTAAGTTATAGTGAGCTTCAGCATACTTGGGTTCAAGGCTGATGGCTTTCTGATATTGGGCGATCGCAGGTTCTAACTGATTTAGTCTTGCTAAAGTCAAACCTAGATTAAAATATGCTCTAGAGTCTTGAGGATCAAGGCTAATGGCTTTATTGTATTGAGCGATCGCTTCTTGTGGTTTACCTTGATCGTCGAGAGTATTTCCCAAGGCAATATAAGCTTGTGCAAAATTGGGTTCTAGTTCAATTGCCTTCCGAAAAGCTGCCTCTGCTCCTTTTAATTCTCCCTGTTTATAGAGATTGCTTCCTTGCTCGAAGTTAGCAACTGCGTTTTTGTTCCGAATAACTGCGGACTGAGTAGAGTTTTGAATTTTTGCTAAAATAACGCCAACATCTTTACCAAAGGCAGTACTCTCATTACTCAAACACAAGCAGATAATAGCTGCTACCAGTAGATTCTTGTTTTTCAGCATTTTTATTACCTTACTTGCTTGGTTTACATATAATATCAAGTTCGGTTAATTGCGATCGTCAAAATACCCGATCCCAGCCCTTCCTCACTTGCTGTTAGGAGAGCAAAAGTGTAGCTTTGGCGAGGTTATAGCAGTAATTATAAGTGATTCAGCTAACTTGATACAAGTGTACTCTCATATAAATGTCTATTTGTACACAAGAGACATTTCAAAGTCCCTCTCCCAAGCTTGGGAGAGGGACTTAGGGTGAAAGCTCATTGATTCATGCAAGAAGTCTAAGCTCGACTTTATCCATTTTTTTCACAACGCAATACTCCTGCGGAGTCGTTGCACGAACGCTTAAGCTGAAACCTTTGTAGCACAGTAGTTTTACTTTTTTAACTTCATCGATAATCTGTGACGTGGAAAAAGTATTTGCCAAAAAGCTAGGGTTTTTGCCGGATAAAGAAAGCGAGTTCTTAATTTTGGATAAAGTCGAGATCAGAGTGCTTGGTGTAAATCCAGATTCTTTGGTTTAGGATGTGCTTCGGGGTAAATTATGGCGATCGCAATCTCCGACAACCAAGCCACAAGTCTAAAAAACTGTTAAATGAGTATCAAAGACTCGTCCATGAGTATTAAAGACTCATTCATGAATATCAAAGACTCATTCATGAATATCAAAGACTCGTCCATGAGTATTAAAGACTCATTCATGAATATCAAAGACTCTCGCGCGAGTATCAAAGACTCCTGGATGAGTCAGCTTAACGCAAAATGGACGGATTGCTCATACCAATTCTTCAAAATAGGCGACAGATGCCAACGTGGAAAGCCAAATTAAATTCTGACTTCTCAATTACGAACTACGAATTACGAATTACGAATTAAATCTTGCACTCTCGCTACCATTTGCCTAACTCCCTGAGCATCAGGAGATTGGATACGCTGCAATATCTCCAAGGCTGGTTGCAAATAATCTAGTGCTTGATTGTAATCGCCCTGTTGTTCTGCTATTTGCCCTAACCACCACAAAGTATTTGCCTTGCCTTGGACATTGCCGATTTGTTCATTGAGAGCGAGGGATTGTTGATAAAGGGCGATCGCTTAATCCTCTGGGAAAAACGAAACGTAATAATCTCGCTCTGTCAACTCAATCAAATCGGCGATTTCTTTTACAGGGAGCGATCGCTTTTCATACTTATTTGGATTATCAATAAAGTAACGTAGCTCTACGTAATTATCATCAACTGGCTTGAGGTCGAGGTGGAGGGTTTGCACGTTCTCAATCCTGAGACTTCAGTATTTACCCCAAGTCTACCACCCCCAATTCCGTCTCTACGATTCTAAAATTTGGCGAATCTCTTCCAGGGTTGCATCCTCTAAAAGAAGTCGCCTACCATTGCGCCCGACAATCAACACCTTTTCAATTCTTTTACCAGACTGCTTGGCTTTATACTCTTGATACCACTTACGGATTTGTTCAGCAATGGCGATCGCACCCCCAACAATACCAACGATGGTAGCAACTGTTGCGGTTACTCCTTCTCTTTCTGGTGCATCTGAATTCACTGCATAGTTACCAGATATACCAGGAATTGCCAAAAGCGCCTCTGTTGCTGCGTAGACGCGTTCGCGCAGCGTCTCGTAGAGAAGCGGCTTGTCGTCAGACATCGCATCTTTACCCTCAATCGCCAACTGAATTTCTGCCATAGTGTTGATCTGCAAGTAACTCCAGGCTTATTTTAAACAACATCCCAAGGCAGTTTCTTCTAAAAATTCCTAATTCTTGTCGTAAAGAATGTTTGAAAACCTAGATTTTCGGTTTTTAGTTCTCAATCAACTTACAACAAGGGGCTTAAGCCCCTTGTTTTGTCTTAGTCTGCGCAGACGGACTTTGCATGTGTAAAATGAGACTGTTGGAAAACTATATCCAAATCACGGTTATACTTTCTCATAAAACCACCAAAATACTTGGGGGCAATGGCCAAAAAGTTCTTAGTTTGGGAAAGATATATCAGACTTTAATAACTATTAGAGGTGGCTGTAATGCCGACGATTCATTTTGTGGATGGTGAAAAAGGCGGGGTAGGAAAGTCTCTGTTTGCCAGGACAATGATTCAGTATTGTTTGGATAAGAGAATCCCATTTATACCAGTGGAGACAGATAGATCGAATCCAGATGTAGCAGGGGTATATAAGGAGATATGTAAATATGCTGTGTTTAGCGAGAATGAACGACAGGCAAATAAGGCAGATAGAATATTTGAGTGGGCGATAGAGAAGCCAGTAATTGTGAATTTAGCCGCACAATCGCATAGAGCAGTACAAGGGTGGATTGAATCTAATCAATTACTTGAACTAGGAAGTTCGCAGGGAGTGATGTTTTGCAAATGGTTTGTATCGACAGGAGGATACGACAGCATCAACCTGTTTGCTCAGTCAGTGAATACTTACGGTGAGAAAATCCCTCATATTCTGGTGAGGAATTTAGGGCTGTGTGATGATTGGGAGCATTTAGAGTCAGACTCCAACTATCAGAACATAGTAAATAAATATCAGATAAAAGTTATAGATTTTCCGAAGTTAGCATACAGAGAAAGAAACATAATTGACCAAAATCGCCTGACTTTTGCAGAGGCTAGAGAGTATAAAGAATTTGGGATAATTGGGAAACAGAGAATAGTAAATTTTCTGAAGCTTGCTTATGGTGCTTTTGAGAAAGTAGGTATCTGGTATGAAAAAGTTGAGTAGCAGTCATTAGTCATTTGTCCGAAGTCATTGGTACTAATGACTTCGGACAAATGACTTCGGACAAACTTTAGCAGGAGATTGGATGGGGGTGCGATGGCGTACCCGCCCGCCGTAGGCGATCGCTTGGCGAATTTGACTACAATCCTTAGAAAGAGTAGCAAAAATCTAAATGTCTAAAAAGCCCGATTCTCAGTTTCAAAATCTCTTTAGTTCACCCAAATCAACCAACTGGGACGAAAGATTAGCCCAAATCGCCTATCGCTTTAACCGAGAATATCAACGTGAAACCTTTGAACTCCCAGCAGAAGTACAGGCGATGCCGATATTTGGCGAGTGGATTGCTGGGAGTTTCTCAGGGAGAATTGCTTCCCCTTTTTGGGAAATTGCTAAACCTCAAAAAAACCAACACTGTATAGATATTGGCTGTGGGATCAGCTTTTTAATCTATCCTTGGCGGGATTGGCAAGCATTTTTTTATGGGCAAGAAATTAGTAATGTGGCACGCGATACCCTGAATTCTCGCGGGCCACAGTTAAATTCTAAGCTGTTCAAAGGTGTTGAGTTGGGAGCAGCCCATCAGTTAAACTATTCATCAGAGCAGTTTGATATTGCGATCGCCACAGGATTTAGCTGCTATTTTCCCCTCGAATATTGGGATGCTGTACTAGCAGAAGTCAAGCGAGTGTTAAAACCAGGTGGACATTTTGTATTTGACGTTCTCAATCCAGAACAGCCTTTAGCGGAAGATTGGGCAGTTCTGGAAACCTATTTAGGGGCTGAGGTGTTTTTAGAGCCTTTGGCTAAGTGGGAAAAAACGATTAAGTCCGCTGGTGCTAAAGTCGTAACGCATAAATCAGGGGAATTATTCGAGGTGTATAAGGTGCGATTTTAAAAATCTTACAGCAGATTTCAAATTGGTGAGGTACACAAGCTAAACCTGTTACCAAGCTATAAAGCGTGTTTTACTCCTGAATTCTAAATTCTGAATTCTGAATTCTGCTATATTACTCAGGCATAAGTGGACTTGATGGATCTAAAGAAGTTGTAAAAACAAAATAGATTACCCCAGTTCCGAGAATCATAACAGCGAGACTGAACAGCAACACCCAACGATCTGTTGGTTCGTAAGTATCTTCTTCGATATCACGACGGACAGCGAAATAGTGTGATGTTGAAAGCCATACCGTAATTAAACCCACTAGCGAGAAAACTAAACCTAACTTCCAGCCGTTACCAGGACGGGGTACCAAAGGTACTTGGAAGGCACGCAAACGCACGATGACGACACCAAAACCTAAAAGAGCAATCCCTGTCCGCATCCAAGCGAGGTAGGTACGCTCATTTGCCAAGTGATCTCGGATTCTGGACGGATTTAGTCGTCCTGGCTTTTTTTTATCTTTATCTTCTTCTGTAGGTTTCAATTTTAACTGCATCAATAACACCCTTATCCCCAAAGCGACTTCTCTCAAAAAAATGCGGAGGTAGTAAGAAATCTCTTTCCAGATGACTTGCACCCAGCGCAATAGTTGCGCTACTGAAATATGCTTGTTGTGATTGTACATTTTTTCAAAATTTATTTTAATGCAGATATCGAAATAAAACAAGCCCGATCGAATAATTCGGAATTGATGTTATAGAGCAACTGTAAGTAATAAAGGGTCATAAAGAAAACAGCCAATTTCAGAGAGATTTTTCACCAGTTTTTGTCCTGTTTTTCTCTGAAATTGGCTGTTACCCTGTTAAATTGAGAACAATCTATAAACAGTTATAAGTCTAAATTTCTTACCATACACTTAGTAACTGTTTAGTGTTCAATGATTTAAGACTTCATGGTAGGCGCATTGGGAACACGTGTATCTATTATAGCTTGTGAGACATTCGGAATAAACCAGTTCACCTCATTAGCTTTGACAATTTGAGCATTAGGAATGTTGATTTGAATTGCAGCAGTATCTGGATTAGTCTTAATCACTAACTTACTGCCATCAGGTATCTTAATAGCTACTGCCTCTGGAAATTCTTGAGCTTGTCCGTCTGCGGTTAAACCTGCAATTGTGGCATCATTTGGCAGATAGAAGCCATCACAATCCCAATTATTTTTAGTGGACTGACCATCAGCTAGAAAATATAGACCGTTCTCGTACATGGCATCTTCATCCTCTTCCTCATTTGGTCTTTTGCCATATACTGCTATGGTATTACCTGTTTTGTTTTCGCATTGACCCCAATTGATTCCCGTCTCTAAAGCATATTTTTGGAATGTTAACTCATCGATTTTCTGCTGAATTTCCTCTGGTGTGATACCTTCTACTTGAGTTTCGGCTTCTTTGGCCTTAGTTAGTTCATTAAGTGCTTTAGTAACTTCGACGTAATCAGGGTTTTTGCTAAATTTTGGTCTATCAGCAAAAGAAGGTTGAGCAAAGGCCAAATTAGCGACAATCATTAAGAGAATTAGCAGAGATTTCCAGATTTTCATGTTTTGATTCCTGTTGATGGGTAAAATATTTTGCTGTTGGGAATTCATGATGTACTTCTTTTTAGACAATTAATTTTTCTTGTTCTTCACTTGATGGCTGAGTATTGAAACCTAAAATTAATGAGAATATATAACTAGAAACTACAGATAAAAGAGTCCAAGTAACATTTTCTGTAACAATAAACACGCCCAAACCAATCAAGATACAAGGTACAAAAGTATTGCCATTTTCAGTTAAAAAGTTGGCGATCGCAGGTAAGTAGGTTAACTTGTAAGCGGTATAACACCATACACCCACTAGCGTGAAGAATACACCTATAATCACCAGCAGACTATCTAATTCTGAGTTGGCAAACAGGGGCACATAGACGCTGATATTATCACTGCCATTAGCAAAGGCGATCGCAGCGACATTACAAGTTTGCGGAGAGAGAAAACTTCTAACTATAGAGGGACAAGATGGCTCAGTTTCTTCTTCGGCTTCCTCAGATGAATCCTCTTCGCGTTTTAGTAAACCGCTCACACCAATGATTATTGGCATAATACCAAGTAGTCTAATCCAGTCCTGCGGTATGATTAGTCCACCGAAGAAACCGGGAAGGCTAGCAACGATCAATGCTGCAAAACCGAGATACTGACCAGCAAAAATGTGACGACTGCGAAACGTTTTAGTTATTTGTGAAAAAAGCAACGTCAGAATGACAATATCATCAATGTTGGTGGCAGTGAATGCGGTAATCCCTGTGGTAATGGCAGTTACTAAATCGTTCATTTGTGGATGTCCTTATGTTCATGCTTGGGAATTGGGCATTGGGCATTGGGCATTGGTTGTTCTCCCTCTGCTTCGCCCTGCTTCTTCCGCTCTCTACTTGGCCGTTTGAGTCCGTGCCGAAGCTTTGATTTATACTTTAGTCAAACTAACCGATAGAATCAAATGCTTTTATTTGTCAAAATGATAAATGAAAGTGATTAAATTTTTGACACTAAGTCTTAGGGATACGATAAATGGCAGGAATGACGCTTGAGCAGCTAAAAATATTTCTGGCTGTGGCGCAGAACTTACACTTCACTCGCGCAGCAGAGGAGCTTTATATTACACAACCTGCTGTCAGTGCAGCGATTCACAACTTAGAGCAAGAATACGGAGTGAAACTATTCCATCGGATTGGTCGCCATATCGAGATTGCTGAAGCGGGTAAATTACTGCAAGTGGAAGCGCAAAAAATTCTCGATCAAGTTTCCTTGACAGAAAGGGGATTGCGAGAATTGAACAATCTGCAACGGGGTGAATTGAAATTAGGGTCGAGTTTGACAATTGGTAACTACTGGCTACCAAGTAAGATTAGTGAGTTTAAGAGCCAATATCCTGGTATCCAGATTGACTGTACCCTTGCCAATGCAGAAACGATTTGTGTCGGCACAGCGATGGGACAGTTTGATTTAGGTTTGGTGGAAGGAGATGTGAAACCAGCGCTTCAGAATACTCTGGATTACGAAATAGTAGCTAGCGATCGCTTACAAATTGTGGTTGGTCAAAAACACCCTTGGTTTGAGTGGGGAGAAATTGATTTAAGCCAACTAACTCAGACTCCTTGGGTGATGCGGGTGCGGGAATCTGGTACACAGCAAAGGTTTGAGGAAGCGTTGCAAAATTGGGGCATCAATCTCAGTGAACTGAATGTAATTTTAGTGTTCACCAGTGGTGAGATGGCAAAAGCCGCGATTGAAAATGGCGTAGGCGCAACTGGAATTTCTGAGTTGATGGTAAAAAAAGAAATCCAGCTAGGAACTCTGCGGGCAATTCGAGTTATTGATAACCGAGAAGGCAACAGTGCGATGCCTACGACGGGCTACACCTACGCAGAAATAGTTCGACCTTTTTTCAAAATCAAGCATCGTCAGCGTTTTCAAACTG
>CAXUOL010000278.1:0-8189 GCA_964252435.1 uncultured Nostoc sp. | reverse complement strand
ACCAAAGCTACGCTTTGTCTCCCCTCCCGAAGAGCGGCTATTCATTACCCGGATCTTTCTTAACATTTGCCAGAGTATTCACTCACGTTTTTATAACCTGATTCGTTCATTGTTCATTCTCAATAAAAACGCGGTTTTAGCCAGAAGATTCAAAGCGAATTTGTCAAGTATGCCTAACTACTCAGTGACTAAGATGGTTATAGAACATGGGTTTCAAGATTGTAAAGAAAGATGTGGGTAACGCATAGCCGCTTGCGGGGAGGGGTGCAATGACTGTGGGAATCATAACTAATTATGCGGACATGATTAGGACTTACGCAAAAACTCTCTGAAACTCTTGTTCCTTTGTGTTCTTTGTGTCCTTTGCGGTTCGTTTTTTCATGATTTTGCGTAAGTCCTGATGATATCAAACTCATATTAAACTACAATAGGTAGTAACATCAAAGAGAGTTTAATGAGTAATTTAGTTATAAAAGTTGCTGAATTACCTGAAGATTTTCCGGCAATTAAAGCAATTAGAAAATCAGTTTTTCAAGAAGAACAAGGGGTAGATCCTGCTTTAGAATTTGATGGCAAAGATGAAATATCCGATCATCTAATTGCTTATTTAAATCTAGAAGCTGTGGGTACAGCCAGAATCAGATATTTAAATGATAAAACTGCCAAAATAGAAAGGTTAGCTGTTTTATCGACAGTTAGAGGGCAGGGTATTGGTAAGAAAATTATGGAAAAAGCCCTACAGATGATAAGTAAAAAAAATATTCCAGAAGTCGTGATTCATGCTCAAGAATATGTAAAAGATTTATACAAAAAACTCGATTTTGTAGAAGAAAGAGAAATCTTTGAAGAAGCTGGTATTACCCATGTGAGAATGAGAAAAACATTTGTATAGTCAAAGTAAAAATCTATAGTAAATTTTTTTACGAATTGTTCGTATAAACATGTATTTTTATGAGCACTTAACTCAAATATTTCATCAGAATTGACTCTAGGTTGACTATGCGAATTGGCTTAACAAGGTAATCATTAACACTACCTGGCAGCATGGCAATTTCCTCCTCTAAAGGTTCGCTACAGGTCATCATTACAATCGGTAAATGTTTCCGATAAGGCTCTTTTCTAAGAATATTCAGCAAATTCCAGATATGAACATCCTTTACTAACTGGAAATCAAAAAAAACTAAATCTGGTTGGAAGCTTTGTACCTGTTTCAAAAAGTCGTTACCATTATCTATCCACTTGACTTGGTAGCCAATTGTGTGGAGATAATCTTGCAACACTATTGCTGTGTTTTCCTCTTCTTCTACAAGCAAAATAGTTTTATTTGTGGAGATGACTGGAGAAGATGAAAACAAGGAAGACGAGGTAAAATTTGCTTCCTCTTCTGTCTCATCTATCTCATTTGTCTTATCTTCTTCATTTCCCAGATGCTCTGAATTTGGTAGAAACAGAGTGAACTGACTGCCTTTTCCTAAAGTTGATGTAAAGGTCACATCTCCACCATGTAAACGCGCTAATTTACGTGTCAAGGCTAAACCCAAACCAGTGCCTTCATACTGCCGATTTAACCGACTGTCAAGCTGTTTAAACGGTTCAAATAGAAATTGAAACTGACTTGAGTCTATACCAATGCCAGTATCTGAAACTGTAAACGTTATCCCTTGTGGCACTTTTTTGACTAGCAGCGATACTTCACCTGCTGGGGTGAATTTAATCGCATTGGTGAGCAAGTTGAGTAGCATTTGCTTGATGCGCCGCTCATCAGCAATACAAATATCCGCTTCTGGGTCAATTTTATGTGTGAGTTGCAATCCCTTTTCTGAGGCGCGATCGCGCACTGTCCAGATGGCATAATTACATATATCTGCCACTGACAAAGATGATAGTAACAGTTCCTCTTTACCTGCTTCTACCTTAGATAAGTCAAGGATATCGTTAATCACTGCCAGCAAGTGTTCACCACTACTATATATACAACTTACATATTCGTTCTGCTTTTCATTCAGAGAGCCGACTATTTCTTGTTGCAGTAACTGTGACAAACCCATAATCGCATTCAGAGGCGTCCGCAACTCATGGCTCATGGTTGCTAAAAATTCAGTTTTTGCTCGACTGGCAGCTTCTGCTGCTTCTTGAGAGGCGCGTAGTTTTAACTCTGTTTGCTTACGTTCAGTAATATCCTCAATCATCGCTAGAAAAAACTCAGGTTTACCATTGCTGCCTGGTATAACAGAAACAGAGATATGAGTCCAAACTAAGTTACCATTTTGATGCTGGCAGCGTCTTTCTATCTCAATCCGATGTCTTTCGACAAGCTGTTTCTGATGGTTGGAGGGTTGTAAACCGTCCCTCGAAGTTCTTTTTAAGTCCGTGCGAATTCCTGACATCAGTTGTTTGTAAAGTTTTAAATCCTCCCTTTCTATAGAAATGTAATCTGTAAAGCACTTGCCGTATAACTCTTCTCGGCTGTATCCTAAAATCTCGCACAGTGCCAGATTAGTATCGACTATTTGCCCTTTCATGTCTATTAGGCCAATGCCGATAGAGGAACGCTCAAAAATTGCCCGAAATTGTGCCTCACTCTGTCGCAGTGCTTCCTGTACGACGTTTCGCTCGCTCGCTTCTATAGCCAGCGTCACAAAATCTGCAATTGAGCCAGCAAAACTCTCTTCTTCTAAAGTCCATTGGCGACCTTCGCCTATGTGTTCGTGACACACTACGCCTACCAAATGACCCTCTAGCCAAATTGGTGCATCTAGTATAGATGTGATGCCCAAAACTGAAAGATAAGACTCGGATAATTCTTGGGTTCTGGTATCGTTTCTAGCATCATCTGCGGCAATGGTACGTTCTTCTTCTAAAGCCTGGAAATAAGCAGGGAAATTTGTTTTTAAAAGGGAGTTACCAAAGGTATGCTCTTTAGTGCTGACATCATACAAATTAATGCATTCAATTTTTGAACGTTCTTCATTATATAACCATACCCCCACTCGCTCTACTAACAGCGTCCCAGCAGCAGTTTCTGTGATTTCCCTCAACACCGCATTGAGATTACCTTGCTGAAATGTCTTGCTTCTTGCCAGTTGCACCAGCGACTGGCTTTGTTTTCGCCGACTATTTTCTCTGATTCGTAAAGCCTCTTGGGCCTGGTTGTGTTCTGTAATATCTCTAGCTGACACCACCTGCATTACTTGCCCTCAAGAAGAAATAATTTGGACTTGCAGTTCTACGGAAAAAGTGGAACTGTCTTTGTATAACTACAATTACTTGATATGGTTTTTCATAACCGGAAAGTATAATTTTTCTAATCAAATTTTATAATTTTGGTTAATTAGTTATAAGCTAGATTTCGCTGATTACTTCTGTTACTTCATAATAGTGATTTTTGCCAGGGGATAATTAGCATTTAAAGTAATTTCACTATTAAGTAATTCTACTATCAAGTAGTATAAGTAGTATAGTATTTTTAATTTGAAATTGGGAGGGCTAAAGACTTTTCCTAATACCCAATCCCTAGTACAATTTATTGCTTAAGCTGTCGCGCCTATAAGTTGCTTCATAATCTGTTAGGTAAAACCTGCAAACCCTCTCCTCTGCTCCTCTGCCGTCTCAATGTGCAAATTAAAAACACAATAGCTTAGTACTGACTAGCAAAATACCCTTGATTCTCCTAGAGAAAGATACCTAATGACTCAAATTCTGCCAAACTTAAGGTAATGGCAGCTTTTGCGGAGGTGAAGTGATGACAGATAGTGATGTAAGAATTGTTTCCCTGATTCCCGGTGGAACAGAGATTTTAGCGAGATTAGGACTGGTTGATGCTATTGTGGGGCGATCGCACGAATGCGATTACCCTCCAGAAATCCTCAATCGCCCCATTTGTACCCAAGCACGTTTAAACAGTGATGCCTCCAGCAGCCAAATTCACGACGAAGTGAACAATTTATTGCAATCTGCTCTTAGTATTTATGAAATCAAAACAGATGTTTTAGAGCAATTGCAGCCTACACACATTCTTACTCAAGATCAGTGCGATGTTTGTGCTGTTAGCTTACACGATGTTGAAAAGGCAGTTGCTACACTCATTGACAGTAAACCTGAGATTATTTCTTTACAACCCAATATTCTCCAGGATGTTTGGGCTGACATTGAGCGAGTCGGCAACACCTTTGGCGTAGACTCGGTAAAAGTATTAGAAAATTTAGAAGCTCGCGTCAAAATTTGTCAGCAAAAAATCCAAGGACTTTCTTTGGATGAACTGCCTACTGTCGCCTGTATCGAGTGGACTGATCCTTTGATGGTCACTGCTAATTGGATTCCTGAATTAGTTAACTTAGCAGGAGGACAGTCTTTGTTTTGCGCTACAGGTCAGCCTTCTCCAATTTTGCCTTGGGAAACACTATTAACAACTAATCCAGATGTAATTGTTTTTATGCCTTGTGGCTTTGATTTAAATCGCACTCGCCAAGAAGCCAAGTTATTAACTCAACGTCCAGAGTGGGAAAAACTACACGCTACCGAAGCTGGTAGAGTCTACATTACTGATGGCAATTCTTACTTCAATCGTCCAGGACCGCGACTGGTAGATTCGCTAGAAATTTTGGCAGAAATTTTGCATCCAGAAATTTTTCAATACGGCTACAAAGGAACTGCTTGGGAAGGTTTGTAAAGAAGAATTCAGAACTCAGGAGTCAGAATTCAGAATTCAGTATGAATTCAAGTCCGGTTAAGTGAGATTGGTTTAAAACCTTGGCGCGTTCCAATCCCCCACAAAGACTAATTCTGATTCCTGGATTCTGAATTCTGAATTCTGAATTCTTCTTTAAGGTGTTTGTTCAGAATCTGCCGATGGTTCATTGTTAAACAACAGCAGGCGTGCAGCAAGAATGGCAAATCCTACAGCCGCGATCGCTTTTAAAACCCGTGTAGGTAATAATTCAGCTACTGCACCCCCTGCTAACGATCCCAACAGGCTTGTCAACAGCAATGCGCCTGCTGCACCAAAAAATACTGCACGTGGAGAATTAGAACGTCCTGAAAGTGCGATCGCCGCTAGCTGACTTTTGTCACCCAATTCTGATAAAAAAACCGTAATAAAGCTCAGTCCTAAAAGATGCCAATCCATATTATTTATGGGATAGAAATCAATTCAAAATTCAAAATTCAAAATTCAAAAAAAGACTGGGAGAAATGTAAGTTTAGCTTCTCGTAAGGCGGGAGATGAGGAAATTGAAGAAGAATTCAGAAGTCAGAATTCAGGAGTCAGAATGAATCAGTGGGGGATTCAGACCCGCCACTGATTGAAGACCACTAAATCTTTGATTTAGTGGGGGTCTTAAACCCGGTTATTCAGACGCTCGAGTACTCGCTAACGCTGCGCTATCCGCCACTCGCACAAAATTCATTCTTAATTCTGGCTCCTGACTCCTGAATTCTGTTTTGATAACTCCTAACTCCTAACTCCTAACTCCTAACTCCTAACTCCTAACTCCTAACTCCTAACTAACCTTGTAATACATCCCAAAACAGCATTAGAGAAATTACTAATAACATCACGCCAGCTGATTTTTCTACAGTTTTTGGACTGAGTCGATTGGCTATCCAACTACCTAAAAGTACACCTAATAAGCTGGTAGTTATTAGCGCCGCCGCAGATCCGATAAATACCACCCACGGCGAATGAGATTGTGCGCTCATTAACAGAGTGGATAGCTGAGTTTTATCTCCAATTTCTGCTAGAAAAATGGTTACAAAAGTCGTACCAAAAACTACTAGCGCTGATTGCTGCTTTTGAGGACTATCGGCAATTACAGGCTGAACCAAGGGAGCGATCGCAGGAGTCAAGTTTAAATCATTGCTGTCTTCCAGTTCTAGCTCGATCTCAGTGTGAGATATGCCAGAAATCTCTAAAGGTGCAGAATCAAGTTTCACAAGCAGTAGTTTTGGTTGCTAGGGTGTTTTCATATTTCTATCATTTTCTCATATTTTTGTCATAAATTGCAACCTTACACAAAAAAAGAGGGTTGGGTGTCAAAGTCCAACAGCTTTGTCGAAGCGTAGTATTTCTAAACTGCGATCGCCATAAACTCCTTCTATCTGCTGGCGACAGCAGTCAATAGCAAAATCGTTGACTTCTTCTGGTTCAACCCCATACATATCTTGAAACACTTCTGATTCCACACGGCAGAAGCGCGGACGATTGGGGTAAATGCGACATTCTCGCGTGGTATGGTCGAAATTAACGCACCATCCCCCTTCACCTACCATGCTGAGGTAGAGTTCTAGTTCTGGTGGTGAGAGATACTCTTCCAAGTCTGGACGCTCTGCTGGATCGAGATTACAGCAGGCTCCACATTGTTTTACACATTGCCAAGTTGACATTTTGGATTGGGGATTAGGGAGCAGGGAGCAGAGGAGACAAGGGGGACAAGGGGGAATTAAGCTGTTAAACACCTAATTTACACATTTAGACAGCAGGGGAGCAGAGGGGCAGAGGAGCAGGGGAGAAGGATTGACGCTTTTTCTCCAAAATCAACAATATGCAAGTTAAATGCGTATTAGCTTATTAAACAAGTCTTTCTCTTGTCTCCTCCCTCTACCTTGTGTTTTCTCAATCCCCCATGCCCAATGTCCCTATTTTACGTTTTTATGTCTTTTCTTATAATTTTGTTAAGTAAATTAAATCTAACAGACCATAGCCAGATATGATCAATTGCGGGTTTTGTAATTAAGTTATTGAATTTTTTAAAACAATTAAGAGGAGAAAAGGGAAAATGTTTGACGCTGTGTCTGACTTGTTTAACGCTTTTATCAATATCAATTGGGAAGTTATATTCCAATTGCTGTCCGTGGCGCTAATCGTGATTGCTGGTCCAGCAGTAATCTTTGTGCTAGCATTTCGCAACGGCAACCTATAAGAGTGCTGAGTGCTGACTGAGAGTTAGGAGTGAGGAGTTAGGAGTGAGGAATTAAATTTTATTCTCGATTCATAACTCATAACTCATAAATCAGCACTCACAGTGTCACATTAACAAGTGATAAGTTAATTAAGAACTCCAAACTCCTAACTTCTAACTCCTAACTCTTAACTGATAACGCCTGAAGGGCAGCTTGAATAATATTGTCATACTGTGGTTGAGAAATATCAACTTCTTTGGCGTTTTGACGATTAGTGCCCAGTAAACCAATTATATGTCCTGGCTGCATAGCTAAGACTTTACCTTCAGAATTTTTAATTCTTAATTCTGCTTCAATACCATTTTTATAGAAACCACAAGTATATTGTCGCTGGTTGTACTCAAATGTGGTGCTTGAGTGGATAGATGGCGAAGCAAAAAATTGTTGAATCTGAATTGGCAATCTGACTCCGATTAACTCTAGCTCAATGCTAGTGTTACCGTTAAAGTAATTTTCTCGCAGTTTGTAAGCAATATCAATTCGTGATGGTAGGTGGAAATAGTCGCCCCAACGCCAAGCGATCGCTTTAATTTTATACTGCTGATTATCTATAGTTTGGGCAATTGTCAGTTTGATGTGACCCTTACCAACGATTTTTTGCTCAACCACTTGGACATTAGGTGTCCAGAAAACTGGATCGGGGTTGTCCATACCGCAGGGATGTAGAGCATTAAGCTGTTGATAAAGCTGCTGATGGAGATGATTGAGGTTGACTTCTGCATCAATTTTCAGCAGAGGCTTAAGATGTTGGGGTTCAAGACATTGGTTAGCAAACTCAATCAAACGCGATCGCAATACCTGTAAATTTTCTGCTGGTAGAGAGAATCCCCCGGCTGCTTTGTGTCCGCCAAATTTCCCAAGTAAATCGTGACAATATTCCAAAGCTTCAAACACATGAAACTCTGGAATTGAGCGTGCAGAACCGCGTATATGTCCCTCATCCTCATAAGTGCCGATAAACACAGGAACACCGTAGCGTTCCACCAGGCGGGAGGCGACTATGCCAATAACGCCATGATGCCAATTGGGTTGAACAACAATTAATACACGGTCATCTTGTAGAGAAGCAACAAATTCTGTCTCTACATAAGCGATCGCTTCTTGTTCAATTTGCTGACACATCTCCTGGCGAGAGGCGTTGACTTGTTCGCACTGCATTGCTCTTTCCAGAGCCACTCCCATATCATCTGTAGTCAGCAATTCAATCACAGTTTGGGGATTACCAATCCGAC
>CAXUOL010000277.1:0-8211 GCA_964252435.1 uncultured Nostoc sp. | reverse complement strand
CCTGGTTCTAGGGGAGATACTAAGTCAGCGTGGAAACCTAAACCACTGCCTAGTTGATCCAAACGACCATGTACTAATTCGCCACCATAACGGGTATATAGTTCTAGCAGTTCTTCATAATTAACACTGGCGGGATTGTTATTTTCTACCAAATGGTCTTTATTGCGAGTATCCCAGTGCCAAATCAAATCAGTGTACAAACTAGCACCCCAAGCTGAACCTCCTTCTAAGAAAGCAAACTTGAGTGTGGGGAAGCGGTGAGTTACACCACCAAAGAACAAAGATTTACATAGTGCTTCCCCAGCCGATGCAAAGTGACCAATATGGTTGTATTGGTAATTGCTAATGGAACGCCGATTTATCCAGCCCATACCGGAAGAGTGGGTAGTGGGTACAACTTTTAGTTCTACGCACTTCGCCCAGAAGGGATCGTAATCATATTTACTATCCAAGCCAAAGGTGTCAATCCAGATGGCTTCGTTGGCTACTTCTTCGCCATATTTCTCGAAGGCGGGAATTGGGCGGCGGATATGGCCAGGGATTTGAATTGCTTTGAGTCCCAGAATCTTTACCGCATATTCCAATTCTGCGATCGCCTCTTCGGGCCTATGCATGGGGATGGCAGCAATGGGTGTTAAGCGATCGCTATAAGGACGGAAAATATCAGCATGATAAGTATTAGTTGCACGACAAACAGCCCGCCGCATTTCTTCATGACCGATGTGTGGCGCCATTGTTGCCAAGTTGGGGTACACAACGGCAAAGTCTGTACCAGCTTCTTGTAAGCGTTCGTGCAACAACTTGGGCAAACTAACGGTAGCTAAATTTAGGGGATCGTTAGTGGGACGAGTCCAGAAGGGGGGGCGGGCGGTGCGGTAAGTGCGGCGTTCATCCCAAGATTGCTTGAACCATTTAGAGCGAGATGCACCGGGTAAGTGTTCTTGAAAACGCTCTGTGATAGCACTTCCAGCAACTTGCTCTAAATAGTCCAAGAATGCTGGGGGAAATTCTTGGGTATGTACATCAGTATCGATGATCGGATAACCCAGTTTTTCCCGAATTTGAGCAGACTTGGTTTTTTTTGGACGGTCTAGTGCAATAGTCATAGGATTTTACCTGGATTTTCAAATGGATTGGTCAGGAAGCCTTTGAGCCTGGAAGTTGAGCCTTTGAAAGACTTAATTAGGACTTACGCAATAACTCTCTAAAACTCTTATTCCTTTGTGTCCTTCTCTGACGAGACGCTGCGCGAATGCGTACTTTGCAGTTCGTTTTTTCATTATTTTGCGTAAGTCCTGTTAATTATAAAAATCTGTTTTTCTTGCTCAGAAAAGTTACTGATTCCTGCCTCCTCTGCTTCCCCTACTTCGGCATTTAGAATGGCAGATAAAATTAACGCTGTTGTTTGTTCACAGCCCAATCTGTTAATTTAAAGTCCGACTTTGCTAAACCCTGCGAGACTAAGAATTTCTTTGTACCCTCTAAAAGTTTTACTCCCTCAGCTGGTAATGGTTCTTCTGATACCTGTTTGAGTGGGAACGATACTTTTATAATATCGATGGGATATTTAGTAGTTTGAGCATGATACTGATAATATTCTTCAGAATTAGCTTTTAAATCCTTGGCTGCTTCTGTGAGAATTGCATTAAATTTCTGGGGAAAATCAGGCTGTTTTGCTAGAAAACTTTCAGTTGCGACAACTAATGATGTCCCTGAAAGACCCTTGTGATTTGCCGAAGAATCAATCACTGGAAACCCTTGTGATTTCAAATAAGGTCCCAGATCGCTTGAGGTTGCATAAGCAGCTACATCACCACGTTCTAAAGCCGCTTTTGCTTCAGTAGTCATCAAGTGGACAACTTTTACATCTTTGGCAATTTTAGCTTCAGCTAACAGACCCAGAAGGTATCGATGCATATAAGAACCTTTTTGGGTAGCTATTTTTTGACCCTTAAGTTCAGCAAGCGATCGCGCACCATGCTTTTTCGCCACTAACCAAGCGGTTGTATTAAATTGACTGATCCGCAGCAGTCTGGTTTCTTGACCCCTTGCTCTCAAAACTATGGCTGGTGTATCGCCTAAAGAACCAACATCTAATTGTCCTGCAACAAGCGCCTCATTTAGATCAGGCCCGTTAGGAAATCTTGCAAAAGTAATGTTTTTAAATCCTGCTTTTTGCAACTCACGTTCTAGAATTCCCTTTTTCTTTGCCCAACCCAGCGATCCCGTAGGTTCTGAACTACCTACATAACCGATACGTAGCGTAGAAATGTTATTGGAAGCAACAGTGTTATTGACATTAACAGCCTCAATGGATTGAGCAGATTTAGTTTGGACTTGGCTACATCCTGTAGTTAGTAACAGTAGGACACAAGCCACTGAAGTTGATAATCTCGTACTAGACATAAGGTATCTAGGGCGTGTTTTCAAACCTCTCGTTAAGCAACCTAGTCTTTGAAGATCCCCCCAACCCCCCTTAAAAAGGGGGGCTTTAAGAATTTCTTTTCCCTCCTTAAAAAGGGGGGCTTTAAGAATTTCTTTTCCCTCCTTAAAAAGAAGGGCTTTAAGAATTTCTTTTCCCTCCTTAAAAAGGGGGGTTAGGGGGGATCTTCGAGTTTGAAAACAGTTACTAGACTCAAAATCCCTAACTTTTCTGGGACTACCTTCTGCTTCCTGCTTCTTGCCTCCTGCCTTCTTTAATGCCAGCATGACTTTTTTCTTTGCCGTACTATTTCATCTGCTTCAAAATTTGAAATGTTTGATCGACTTTTGCTGTTGAAGTGCGTTTATGTCCCCAACCAACGTTTTCACGGTAACTACCCAGTAGCCCAACTTCTATTAATTCTGTCTCGTTGACTAAAGTCTTCATATCGCTTTCTGGTGCAACATAAAGAGCATCAACTGGACAATACAATTCGCACATATAACAGGTTTGGCAGTCACTCTGTCGGGCAATGGTTGGCGGCGCATCAGGTACGCGGTCAAACACGTTGGTTGGACAAATGTTCACGCAGATATTACATTCTATACACCGCGACTCGCTGACCAACTCAATCACACTGCCACCCCTATTTTGGATTTTGGATTTTGGCTACGCTCAGTCGAACGATTTTCGATTTTGGATTGGGAAATATCTTCTGCATTCAATAGTGGCTGGCTCTTTACCCAGATTTGATCTAATCCGCCACTTATCAGGTGATGTTGCTGGTTTGTATCAAGTTCTGGATAGTCTAGATGTTTGTGCATACCACGAGTTTCTTTACGTTCAATGGCACTGCTGTACATCCATCGTGCTGTAGCTACCATCGCCGCAGCTTCTCGCGCTCTGGGAAGCTCTTTCTCTGATGTTACCTGGCTACTGCGAAGTTCTTGCCAAAGACGATTTAACCTACCCAAAGACTCGGTTAAGCCTTGTTCTGTACGGAAATAGTTCTTTTCATAGGGAAATACTTCGGCTTGGACTGCCTGAATCACTTCATCAGTCGCTAAGGAGCGATCGCTCCCACTTTGTAATCCTACCTCGCCAACTCCCTTAACTTGTCGTTGAGTTTTATATTCTCCCAAACTGCGGCTATATTCAGCAGCCGATTTCCCCGACCAATAGCCGGAAGATATTGCCCAAGCCGCGTTGTGACTACCACCGCCAGTAAATCCGCCACAAATCAGTTCCCGTGTGGCGGCATCTCCCGCCGCATACAGTCCCCGTACAGAACTCGCACAAGTCTCATCGACAATCCGAATTCCTCCCGTACCGCGCACAGTTCCCTCTAGGCGCAGAGTCACAGGGAAACGTTGGGTAAATGGATCAATACCTGCACGATCAAAGGGTAAAAAGAAGTTGGGCTGTGCTAAACGCATCGATGGCCGCATCGATTCCGCCGCTTTGTCTATGATGGCGTAAACTGGCTGTTGCAGTAATGTCTGAGCTATTATTGAACGTCTATGAGAACTTGCCCCAGGAATCACAGTACCATCTTCGTAGGTGAAAGTTGCCCAATTATAAAACAGGGTTTTGGTGACTGAAGAAAAGGCGGGAGAGATGCCATAAGCATTAGAAAATTCCATACCAGACATCTCGGCTCCTGCTTCTGCCGCCATCAGATAACCATCCCCCGTCAGGACGTTGCATCCTAACGCTTTGCTGAGAAATGCACAGCCACCTGTTGCGATAATTGTGGACTGCGATCGCACTAGCCATTTCTCACCAGTCTGACGATTCACACCTGTTGCACCAGCAACAGCACCATCGTCATCTACCAGTAATTCTAAGGCGGGACTGTTGTCTAAAATCTTGACTCCAGCACGTTGAATTTGCCGCCGCATCAGCCGCATATACTCCGGCCCTTGCAGCGATCGCCGATAGGGTTTACCTTCATCGTCGGTAGGGAAGGGATAACCCCACTCTGCTAACTGATTGACGTTTATATAGGTCTGATTCAGTACTCGATCCATCCAATTGCGATCGGCTAAAAACCCACCCAACGATTCCCGACTCGCCTTTGCTGTTTCCCGTGCTTCTGGATCGGGTGGCACATACCACACACCATTACCAGATGCAGCAGCGCATCCAGTCGTACCACAGTATCCTTTGTCTACCAGGACAACTCTAGCTCCACTTGATGCAGCACTCCATGCCGCCCAAGTTCCAGCTGGCCCACCTCCAATCACAAGCACATCTGCTTCTAAGTCGAGTTCAAAATCCTTTGTTAACGTCTTCAGCATCTACCATTTCCCCTATCTATAAAGTCTTAAGCATCAAATCTTCACCCCATCCATCCTGCAAAATAAATATTTAAAAATCTAGAAATTGTCATCCCTTAATAGCAGGTTCTCACTAGCTTGATGTCGTATAAGTACTTTATCTTGATCGACAAACCGTAGTTTATAGTCTAATAAAGTCTTTCACAGTTTTCGACAAAAAGCAAGTATTTTACCAAACAACTTCAAACGTAAATTTATGTAAAATCAACGGAGTTATTTTCTCAATAACTTGCTTTTTACCGTCTTTTATGTAGTTTTCCAATTTTCGTTCATAAAATACTTAATTTCGATAAGTTTGCCGTAGTTTGATAAATTTTTCTAAACGGTTTTGTCTGGATAGTAGAGACGCGAAATTGGATTGGGCTTTGTCTTGCGGCGCTAACGTGAGGCAGGAGGCAGGAGTTATGAAATCTTTGTGTTGCAACACTTTTAGGTTTTTATTTTCTTTTCCTTCTGCCCATTGGCGTCAACTTAACGTGAAAGCCAGTCTAGAACAAGCTTTTAGATATTGTCTTGTTCCCAGTCTCTGACTGGGAATGCCGTCCTAGAGGCTCCGCCTCCCTTGCTGGCGGCTCTGCCGCCAGGAACAGCATTTCCAGCAAGAGGCTGGAAACGAGGTTTCAAAGGAGTTTCAGCTTAAGTTGACACCAATGCCTCTTGCCTCCTACTTATCTTCGTGCCATTCGGTTAAAACCTAAAGACAGTACGAATCCAAGCAAATAAACTATCAGGATTGCTGGCATCCGAATCAGGTGCAGTAATCCAGATCAAACCTGGCGTCACCTCAATATGATCTCCGATTTTATATTGGTAGAATGCCTCAACGTGCAGAGAAGTATCTTTGTCCGCTTGTCCTGCACCTTTTCCCAAATTTACATTATTACTAAGACTGATGAGTTTCGGCTCCATACCAACTAAAACCCCCCCTAGAGCACCTTCACTAAAAAGATCGGGGAATGCCAGTCCTACCGCCCAATCCATAACTTCACCATCTCCGCGCCCCAAATAGCGGTGTACCCCATAACTTACCCACGCATTGATTGCCAACTTGGAATTAAGTTGATAGAACGCCTGTAGGCCATAAAGGTTGGCTAGAGTTGCTGTTCCATCCACGGTGCTGTTTGCCAGGTTACTCCCGACTGCTGGTCCGAAATTTGTCCCACTAAAACCTATTGTCCTTGGTGGGCTATAGGTATTAACGTAAGTTGCAGCTACCCGAAAATTCCGATTACCGGAGTAGTATATTAACTGTGCTAAAGCTAAATATCTGCCTGTAAATAAGCCGTTATTAGTTGTGGGACTACCACCGTTTGCTGCGCTGTACGCTATCCCGAATTGAACCTGTTTGCCTAATCCCTGGAGTATGGCAATTCCGGGGCCGGTATCTCCATAGTTATAGACCAAAGACCGCCGTGAAAATCGTGAAATCCCATTAGCACCAGTCGCAGAAGACGATTCAAAATATGGGTTAACCGGACCAGAAAGACCTATCTCACTAGCTCCGTCAGATAAGGGATAAATGTTTAATTGGGTATTTGGAAAAGGTAGAAACCGATAGCGGACACCACTGAGAATAAGAGTGTTGCGTGCAAAAGTAATACTGGAGTTATCAGCAGTTCTCCCCTCATAAGTTCCCAATAATGACGATTCAACTTTTGTTTGTCCCAATGATTCAATATTTCCCCCTCCTATTGTTATCCCTAGTGAATCTTTACCGTTAAAACTGGTGTTTAACCGTAAAGAAGTTGAACCTTGAAGTGTGGCATTGTGAGGTGCTGGTCTCTTAGTGACGACGTTATTGCCTGCTATAAGTTCGCCAAGGACAATCTGAGAGCGACCTATAAGTTTGGTTGTGGTCGTAAACTGAGTTGATTCTAACTTCGCATTTCGTACTTCCAAGTTATCTAAGCGTCCCCGAAGTTGAGCGAGTTCTGGAGAAAATTGTTCTTGTAGTTTTTTGATGGTATCCAAGTCTTCGCGTTTGACTAAATCTGTTGTCGAAGTCGCTATTAGTTCATTGAGGCGATCTAAAGCTGCATTCAACCCAGCTGCAAATTCATAGCGCGTTAGGGAGCGATCGCCTTTAAATGTACCATCTGTATATCCTGCAATTACACCGTAGCGCTCAACTAGAGACTGTAATGCTTGAAATGCCCAATCTGTCGGCTTAATATCTGATAGTTGCGAGACGGATGTCACTTGTCCGGCTGCATTATTGGGAGCCTTTTTGTTAGTTGGTGGTGAAACTTGTAACAATTGTGAGACAGGTGTCACTCGATCTCGAAGATCATTTGGAGCTTTTTTACGAGTGACTGGTGGAATTGAAGTGTCTACTGTTTGATTGACAACTGCTTCTGGAGCTTTGTTCTCTTCTACTTCAATAGTAGATACATTAGATTTAGGTAGTTCAGCCTGACTTTTGGCTGGATGAAAAACCAGGATAGCTAGAATATCTAGCAACGAAAGCAGGAACACTATGGATCGATAATTCCAGCGAAATTTTGACATGACTCCTTAACTCCTCAACCTTAAAGATGAATAAATTAGCCCTTGATTAGACAGGGAAACTAAAGCAAATCATGGTTCTAATATCTATATAAAACGATTAGAACATAGACTCACCAAAGCTTTAGCTGCTGAAAAAAGTGCAAACTTTTGATAAATGTCAAAACCAGTACTAAGTAGTTGAATGTACAATCCAAAATTTGCAGCAAACTAGCATTATGATGCTTAAAATAATCCTAAAAACGTCTGGAATGAGACAATAACTGCTTTAGCAAAGACTTCTCTACTTTTAAGGCAAACTCAACCACACACTATCTGAACTGATACTTCTGAAACATCCTAAAGTCCGTTTTTTTAGTTATGCTGTACAAAGTTCATCAATGGCTACTGAC
Organism: uncultured Nostoc sp.; assembly: GCA_964252435.1. Classification (GTDB taxonomy): domain Bacteria; phylum Cyanobacteriota; class Cyanobacteriia; order Cyanobacteriales; family Nostocaceae; genus Nostoc. Next base: position 553 of record CAXUOL010000277.1, on the reverse strand, counting down.
ATTGACGAAAGCTTGATTTCGATTCAAGTGATTATTTGCCAATTAACATTAGTTGAAAACACTATTTTGTAATCAACTATATTTTGACAGCATCAATCGCTATTTAATTACGATAGTTCTATCGACTTACCGTACTTTAGTAAAATTATCTTTGCATAGAGCTTGGTACAATGCAAGACCTAGTATTTTTGCCTTATGGAAAAAATATGTCAAAATTCTTGGCTAAGTCAATTCCAGTAACTACGTAGGCGTAACCCGTCGTAGACATCGCCGGAAATATAGCGCTTCTTGCTTGAGTCCAATACAGACCTCAACAAAAACAGCCCCCAATACGGTTCGGATAAGATCCCCCCGCCTGCGGCGACCCCCTTAAAAAGGGGGTAAAGAGGAGAAAAAGCCCCCTTTTTAAGGGGGGTTGGGGGGATCTTCGAGAGACAAATATGTTAACCAAACCGTATTGGAACAGCCCCAACCCTTGTAGCATTGGGGAGCAAGATTCAAAGCCTCTCCTAAAAGCAGAGAGGAATGGAAGTGAGGTCAAAGTGTATTGTTT
>CAXUOL010000276.1:0-8216 GCA_964252435.1 uncultured Nostoc sp. | reverse complement strand
GATTACTTGTCAGCTTTCGCGTCAGTTGCCTAACTATATTAAGACTAGTGTTAATCCAATTATCGAAAGTTTTTTAGCAAGCCATGAGCTTACTAAAGAAAGTATCGATCTTTGGGCTATTCATCCTGGTGGCACACGCATTATTCAAAATTCACAGGATTCTCTAGGACTCAGTGATAGTCAAGTTGCTGATAGTTGGGAGATCCTCCGTCAGTATGGCAATATGCTTAGTCCCTCAGTACTATTTGTCATGGAACGTATGCTGTTCAGAAGTGAAAATAATTCTTCTGCTGCTGATAAAGAATACATGGGATTAGACAACCCGAATCACCATTGTCAAGATTCAAGTGAAAAAATGAAAACATTAACTGGAGTTGCCTTTTCATTTTCACCTGGAGTTGGAATAGAAGGAATTCTATTTCAAAAAGTTTAAAAGAATCATCCTGATATTATAAACGCCACAGTTTTGAGCCATCTAAAAGGACACAAGTATGAGATTTATTCGATTTCTTTGGGAAATATCATGGCGGAGTATCTTGATTGCAACTATCACAGGCTTAATTAGCGGTGGTAGTAATGCAATGCTGATTTCACTCATAAATCGCGCTGTCAGTCAAGCATCACTTCCCAATGCACTGTTATATTTTACGGCATTAGCTCTTTGTACTCTTTTCACAAGTACTGTCGCCCAATTCATGCTGATTAATCTCTCGCAAAATGCCATCTATCAATTGCGAGTTAGGTTAGGTCAAAATATCTTATCTTCACCTTTAGAACATCTAGAAAGACTTGGAGAAAATCGTTTACTTGCAACACTAACTGATGATGTTCGAGTTCTTTCGCACGCTGTATCTGCAATTCCGAGTATCTGTATCGATCTCGCTACTGTTCTGGGATGTTTATTCTACCTGTCTTTGATTTCCAACATTATATTTGTATTGACGATCGCTACATCTGCTGTTGCTATTTGGTGTGTCCAAACTAGACTCGGCAAAGCCCAACATTTGTTCTCCATAGCACGTGAAGAGGAGGATAACTTATTCAAGCATTTTCAAGCTATCACTAGAGGTACTAAAGAACTAAAACTGCACAAAACCAGACGAGAAGATTTTTCCTCAAAGAACCTGCAAGGTAGTGCCACAAAACTGCGTCAAAAAAATACTACTGCAATGCAAAGTTTTGCGATCGCTAATGGGTTAGGGCAATTTTCACAGCTTTCTACTTTAGCTTTGATGCTTTTCATATTGCCCTGGTTTATGCATATCCCAGTTCCAATGTTGTCAACCTATGTCCTCACTACTACCTATTTATCCCTACCACTCCAGAACCTATTACGCAGATTACCCGATCTCTTGCAAGGTAATGTTGCATTGCAGAAAATAAACATGATGAAGCTGTCATTAACCAGCCAAGCAGAAGTTGACACAACAATTAGCTCCTACATCGTCAAACAACCTAGTCAAATTGAACTAAAACTTGAACTCGATCGGGTAAGCTATCTGTATTATCCTAATAGTGATGAGAAAGGGTTTCTCTTGGGGCCAAACAATCCATCTTTGCCCCCAAAACATAAATTGGAAAAGGGACGTAAGCCTAGAGATATCCATCTGCCTCGTGGCAGTGAGAAAGAGTTTCTTTTAGGTCCAAATAGTCCATCTTTACCGCCGGGACATAAACCCAGAGATATGCATCCTCCTACTGACGATGAAAAGGGATTTCTTCTAGGCCCAATCAGTCTAACTTTGCAACCGGGACAAATAACATATATTGTAGGCGGCAATGGTAGTGGCAAGTCAACGCTAGCTAAATTGATTACGGGATTGTATCCACCTAAAAATGGATCAATTTATCTCGACGGAGTATTGATTACGGATGAGAATCGGGAATGGTATCGCCAGCATTTCTCTGCTATCTTCTCTGATTTCTACCTTTTTGATAGTTGTTTGGGATTCAATCATACGAATCTCGATCGAGAAGTTGAAAGTTATCTCAGACAATTGCAGTTAGATCATAAAGTTAAAGTAAGAGATGGTGTTTTATCAACAACTAACCTATCTCAAGGGCAGAGAAAGCGCCTTGCATTACTAACAGCTTATCTAGAAGATCGCCCTATTTATTTATTCGATGAATGGGCATCTGACCAAGAGCCACACTTTCGAGACCTCTTTTATCGGCAAAGTCTTGTCAAACTCAAAGAACGTGGTAAAGCCGTGATAGTGATCACCCATGATGACCGTTACTTTCACCTCGCAGATCAAATTATTAAACTCGATTATGGTAAGGTTCAACCTGACTATGTTCCAACAAACAGCCATTTAAGTTAAAGTCAGCTTGATGAATTAAAATCATCGGATTAACAATTCCACTTTTTGAGATTGAAGAGATTTACATCTGGGGAATATTAAGCGAATATTTCTGAATATAGATGTTGCTCCTGCGGTTATTAAACCCTTTAATTTGCGATAACTCATGTCGGAATTATATCAACTAGGTAAAAAATATGAGCGCTAATGAGCAGGAAAATAACCATAGAATTCATGATGAAATGACTCAAATCCAAATTGATTTAGAGAGAGCCTTAAAAAATATCCTTGAACAAGCTGGCAGCAAAATTCAGCCAGAGAAACAAGAGGAATTCAAGAAGGAAATTGAAGGTACTAAGCAAATTCTCGAACGTTTCAAGAGTAGGTATGCTTGAGATGTTATCGGCAATAATTGTGTGGAAAAATCCATTACAAATCTCAGCTAACTATGGTTACATAAACTCAGCCAAACAGAGGCGGGTCTGGTTTTTACTCGTAATCGCTTTCAGGATATTGCTCAAGCGCAAGCCCGCTTAAAGAGATATCAAGCTACTTTGAGCCAAGCAAAAGACGACTTTCAACGCGTGGATTTGGATTATCGTTCATTGTCGGGTTGCTAGCTGGGGTGATTCCGGCTCGGAATGCCGCTCAGTTAGACCCAATTGCCGCCTTACGGAGTGATTGATATGGCAACCTCGCTGCCCAAACAAAACAAGTGATTCTAGTTCAAGATGGTTTAATCAGCTAATTATGCTGTTTCTGGGTTTGTGTGTGTGCGTTTCCAAACCTCCTTCCCCTTTTTTTCAGTACCCGTCGTAATCTATCTGCGCTCAAGTTTACTTGACGCTCAGATGCGAGTTTTTTTGCTAATTGTTTAGAGTTATAAGTCTCTGACTCTTGAGCTAAACAATTTTCGAGATAAACCAAATCTGATTCTGAATATCGAGGTTTTCCTCCTCGACCAGGAGCATCCCATAAACCTGCTAAACCCATCTTTTCCCAGCGATGAAGGGTTTGACGAACTGTTGAAATCGCCCAGTTCAAGCCTTTTGCAATTTGCTCATTTTTTAAGCCGCGAGTATTCAGCAGTAAAACTTGAGCGCGATCCTTAGTACGTTGAGGAACGTCTTTGGCTTTTCTCAATTCTTCTAAAGTCAGCTTTTCTTCTTCTGTGAGAAACACTTTTAATCGGCATCCCATAAACAATAACCTTTTACACAATCAATTTTTGCCATTTTTGTATCTATTTACGCCTGTATACTTAATTGATTAGGTGTTTCATAATACATTCTAAAAGACGGAACTACAAGTATTAGGCATGTCGGCGTCTATAAGGCTGCTACGCGATAAGTATTGGCTTGAGAACACTATCAAAGTTTGCAATTTTTCATCAACAATGGATTTTTATAAAAAGTTAGGCACACCAATCTGACACCATTAACCTATATGGGCAAATTTATCTGATAGCTTGAAGCTGTAGCTTATAGCTATGACAAGAAGAATTTCTTGGCGTTGTCTTGATTAATGTTTAAAGTCGATAATAAAGGACTGTATCATTAAATTCCTGAGATTATTCCTATACTTACGGAGGTTTATCGAAACTTTAAAAATTATTTTTATGCTAGTTTCCATTTGGATGAGCGGAAAAATATATACAAGCCCAGTTCCTTTTTATTCAACTAGTTTCTAGAAATTTGCCTTGATTATCTCCAAAAAAATATCTGTTTTATCGACTTTACATAAAGTTTATATTCCATGCCACCATATTTTTGATGAAGACAACAATATATTCAATATCCATTGAATAAACTAATGGTAACAGCTTATTGGCTGCTTATTATAAGCCTAGTAAGGTTTATCCTACCTTTCCTACTTTTCCTACCTTTCCTACCTTTTCTAATTAAGGGAGTACTCGAAAAACATAAATCTTCTACTTTATAAATATATTCTCTGACAATATTAAGTATTAAAAATAATTTAGACTTGATAGATCAACCACAAATCTAATTTTGTTTAAATTATGCTTGTCTAGTTAAAAAATATAATTGCTAGGATATTTTTGAATTAAGATCAAACCAGATAAATAGCAAAAATAAGTACTCAGTGAAATCTAGAAATGAATTAATATTTAGTATATTTTTTGCGAAAAAACAGCAATACTTGATACAAGTTAAATCTTTCAAAAACTGATATTCATTACAACTTCAACAAAAAATAATAGAGACAATGGAGGCAGAAGAAAAACTTGTTAATTTGCGCTCGGAGACGAATAATGGTATCGATGTCTACGACCGGCAAGGCCCACGCAGAGAACGTTCAAAATCGGCTAACTATACAAACTGTAGAAATTGCCCCTAACACAACGGCGATTCGCTCTCTTGATTGGGATCGCGATCGCTTTGATATCGAATTCGGACTGCAAAACGGTACAACCTACAATTCATATCTAATTAGGGGCGAACAAACAGTTTTAATTGATACTTCTCACCAGAAGTTTCGCGATCTGTATTTAGAGACTCTCAAAGGTCTTGTCAACCCTAAAACAATTGATTACATAATTGTCAGCCACACAGAGCCAGACCATAGCGGCTTAGTAGAAGATGTCCTCCAGTTAGCTCCTAGAGCTACCGTCTTAGCCTCAAAAGTTGCGCTTCAGTTTTTGGAAGGCTTAGTACACGATCCTTTTTCCAAGCGGGTTGTGAAAACTGGCGATCGCATTGATATCGGCAAAGGACACGAAATGGAATTCGTGAGTGCGCCTAACCTGCACTGGCCGGATACAATCTTTAGCTTTGACCGCAAAACCCAAATTCTCTACACCTGTGATGCTTTTGGGATGCACTTTTGTGACGATCGCACCTTCGACGAAGATTTAGAAGCGATCGAAGCTGACTTTAGATTTTACTACGACTGCTTGATGGGCCCTAACGCTCGTTCGTTGCTGAATGCGATGAAGCGGATGGGCGATCTCGGAAAGATTAATATTATCGCCAATGGTCACGGCCCATTATTATACCACCATTTAGATGTTCTGACCGGGTGCTACGAAAATTGGAGCCAAAAACAAGCAAAAGCAGAAACAACAGTTGGCTTGTTTTTTGTCTCAGAATATGGGTATGGTGAGCGCCTTGGTCACGCAATTGCCGAAGGTATACTGAAAACTGGCGTTGGCGTAGAAGTACTGGATCTGAGTACTGCCCAGAGCCAAGAAATCCAAGAACTAGCCGGGAGAGCAGCTGGCATCATTATTGGTATGCCCCCAACTACCTCCGCCGCCGCCCAAGCTAGTATCAGTTCGGTGCTAGCTGTCGCCAAGAACAAGCAACTGATTGGGCTGTTTGAATGTTACGGTGGGGATGATGAACCCATTGATACACTCCGCAGAAAATTTCTTGACTCTGGTATCAAAGAAGCCTTCCCAGCGATTCGGATTAGAGAGGCTCCCAGCGCATCAACATTCCAGTTGTGTGAAGAAGCAGGTAAAGACATCGGACAATTGCTAGTGCGCGATCGCAACATCAAGCAAATCAAGTCCCTCGATGTCAACATGGAAAAGGCTCTGGGTCGCATTAGCAGCGGACTATATATAGTCACTACAAAAAAAGATAATGTCTCAAGTGCAATGCTGGCATCCTGGGTAACGCAAGCGAGTTTGCAACCATTAGGATTCACAATAGCCGTTGCGAAAGACCGCGCCATTGATTCCTTAATGCAAATAGGCGATCGCTTCGTCCTCAACGTTTTGGAAGAAGGCAATTATCAAGAACTCAAGAAACACTTCCTCAAGCGCTTGCATCCTGGTGCTGACCGCTTTGCAGGAGTGAAAACTCAAACCGCGAAAAACGGTTCGCCGATTCTAACTGATGCTTTGGCATACATGGAATGTGAAATACAGACCAGTATGGAATGCAGCGACCACTGGGTTTTATACTGCACTGTCCAAGAAGGTCGTGTCTCCAAAAACGATGGATTGACAGCCGTTCGCCATCGCAAAGTAGGTAATTACTACTAAGAAAGAGGCAAGAGGTAACAGGTGACAGGGGACAGCAAAGAAAACTATCCCCTGTTTCCTATGATCTATACCCTATAACCTATTCCCTATTCCCTGTTCCCTAACTTTATCCAACAGCTATGACCAATTCCAAGCCACGCGACGTACAAGTTTTACCAATTGCTACAAATACTAAAGCGATCAGAGCACGTAGTTGGTCACGTCTGCGGTTTGAAATTGAATACGCACTTGAAAGAGGTACAACTTCCAATTGCTATTTAATTGAAGCTGATAAAACCGCACTTATCGATCCACCGCCAGAAAGCTTTACCGAAATTTATTTAGAGGCATTGCGGCAGACTTTAAATTTACAAAGTTTGGATTATATAATCCTGGGTCATTTTAGCCCCAATCGAGTTGCAACCCTCAAAGCAATTTTAGAATTGGCACCACAGGTAACTTTTGTCTGTTCTCTTCCTGGTGCGAACAATTTGCGTGCTGCTTTCTTAGAGCAAGATTTAAATGTCTTGGTGATGCGGGGGAAAGAAACTCTGGATTTAGGTAAGGGTCATGTTTTGAAATTCTTGCCCACTCCCAGTCCGCGTTGGCCGGAAGGACTTTGTACCTACGATCACCAAACCCAAATTCTCTACACAGATAAGTTATTTGCAACTCATCTCTGTGGTGATGAAGTGTTTGATGATAACTGGGAAGCGCTCAAAGAAGACCAGCGTTACTACTTTAACTGCCTGATGGCTCCCCAAATTCCTCATGTGCAAGCAGCTTTGGAGAAAATATCAGATTTGCAGGTGAGAATGTATGCTGTGGGTCACGGGCCCTTAGTACGCACTGGCTTAATTGAACTTACCAAAGCTTATGGAGAGTGGAGCCGTTCTCATAACGATCGCGAAATTTCTGTTGCCTTACTTTACGCTTCAGCTTACGGAAATACAGCGACTTTAGCACAAGCGATCGCTCTGGGACTAACTAAAGGTGGAGTCGCAGTCAAATCGATTAACTGCGAATTTGCTACCCCTGATGAAATTCGCATCAACCTCGCACAGTCAGAGGGTTTTATCATTGGTTCTCCTACCATCGGTGGTCATGCGCCAACTCCGATTCATACTGCTTTAGGGATTGTGCTATCGAGTGGTGATAACAGCAAACTTGCTGGGGTCTTTGGTTCTTATGGCTGGAGTGGCGAAGCATTTGACTTAATCGAAGGTAAACTCCGGGATGCTGGATATCGCTTTGGTTTTGACACCTTGAAGGTAAAGTTTAAACCTGATGATGTCACTCTCAAGTTCTGTGAAGAACTCGGTACAGACTTTGCCCAAGCACTGAAAAAGGCTAAAAAGGTACGCGTACCACAACAAGCCGCTACCCCAGTGGAACAGGCTGTTGGTCGGATTGTTGGTTCCGTTTGCGTGGTGACAGCGAAACAAGGAGAAGTGTCTACCGCAATGTTAGGCGCTTGGGTTTCTCAAGCCACCTTCAATCCACCCGGAATAACAGTGGGGATCGCTAAAGACCGAGCGATCGAATCTTTGATGTATCCAGGCGGTAAGTTTGCCTTAAATATTCTACCTGAAGGCAATCATCAAGACTACATGAAGCATTTCCGTAAATCTTTCGCACCTGGGGAAGACCGATTTGCCAACTTTAGTACAGCAGTTGCAGATAACGGCTGTACCATCCTCACCGACGCCTTGGCATATTTGGAATGTTCCGTCAACCAACGTTTGGAATGTGGCGATCACTGGGTTGTATATGCAACTGTGGACGAAGGTAAATTACTCAAGCCTGATGCTGTTACTGCCATCAACCATCGAAGAACTGGCACTCATTATTAGATAGTGAGAAATTTAACTTAACGGAACCGCTTTAGCTTAAATATAGCCAAGGCGTTTTATTAGAAAAAT
>CAXUOL010000275.1:0-8245 GCA_964252435.1 uncultured Nostoc sp. | reverse complement strand
GGGGGATTAAGGGGGGTAATAATTCGATTAAGATCACAGCCAACCACTTTTCAAATAAACTCTAAAAACTGGGAGAGAGTGCATCGCGCATCTCTACTTCTACTCTGATCTGATAATGAGAGCCAGAGGCTGTAGGGAGGCGTTACCAGGCTGGAGCTTAGTAACGAGGCGAACTGTCTTTAATTTTGAATTTTGAATTGTTTATGGTGCTAGGTTTGGCGATTGAGCATGAACTATATCCAACTCTTCCAAAATGTCTTTGTTGAGAACTACATTTATACTTTCCAGATTCTCTTTGAGTTGTTCGAGTGTGGTAGCACCAATAATTGTGCTATGTACAAACCAACGACTCCGCACAAATGCTAAGGCTAGATGCGCTGGACTTAGTTGATGGCGCTTGGCAATTTCCACATAAGCTGCTACTGCTTGACCTACTTTTGGTTTGAGATAACGCTGACCAAAATTTTCAAATAAAGTGACTCTTGCTTTCTCTGGTTTGCCGTTTAGGTATTTGCCAGTCAAGAAGCCAAATCCCAAAGGACTATAAGCTAATAATCCAATTTCTTCTTGATAAACTGCTTCTGCTAAGGCTCCGTCAAAGACTCGATTTAGCAAGTTGTAAGCATTTTGAATCGAAACAACTTTGGGCAATCCTAACTGTTTAGCAGCGTTACTAAACTGGGCGACTCCCCAAGGTGTTTCATTACTCAAACCGATATAGCGAATTTTTCCTGCCTTAATTACATCGGCAAAAACTGCTAGCTGTTCAGGGATGGGAATTGTTTTTTCCACCTGAGTCGGATCGAATACCGTTTGCCCAAACCGTGGCACGTAGCGGTCGGGCCAGTGGATTTGGTACAAATCAATATAATCCGTTTGTAATCTTTTTAGACTATCATCTACAGCTTGTTTGATATTATCACGATCAATTGCTTTGGCTCCACCACGTAACCATTTAAAGCCTCGACCAGGCCCAGCAATCTTAGTAGCTATAATCAGTTGCTCTCTTTGTTGACGCTTTAACCATTCCCCAATATAAGTTTCAGTTAATCCATAAGTTTCACCACTTGCTGGGACAGGATACATCTCAGCCGCATCAATAAAGTTGACTCCTTGTGTAATAGAATAATCTAGCTGCTCGTGGGCTTCTTCAATAGTATTTTGCTGCCCATAAGTCATTGTGCCTAGACAAATTTCCGAAACTTTTAAGTCACTAGTGCCAAGTTGGTTATACTTCATATTCTTGTATTAGTCTTAGGTCAGAAACGCGATTTTTAGATAATCCATCACATAAACTTTATTCTAAAATAATTTCCTGTTTAATATAAATTTGACGTAGTAAATTTTCTATTTTTGGCAATTGGTTGTAAAAAATAACTGAGCCACTAATACAACACAAAGCTCCAAATATTAAAGCAGTTTTTGCATCTGCTATACTCGCTAATCCACCTATAAATAAATTGCCGAAAGGTATTATCCCCATTACAGACATATTATAGAGACTCATAATTCGACCTCTTTTTTCATCGTCTGATATTGTCTGTAGAACAGCATTACTTGATGAGTATTCTAAGATGTAGCTACAACCAATTACTGGGATGGTAATTAAAGAAAACCAAAAACTCTTTGAGAGTGAAAAAGTAATTAGTGCTATGCCAAATATAGCTGGTGCAATCGCAATAATTTTTTCCAGTCCTCTTGCAGTTCTTCGGTAACTCAAATAAATACCACCACATAATGCTCCAAGTCCTGATGCTCCTGTCAAAAAACCAAGAGTGCTAGAATCTCCATACAGAATTTCGACAGCAAAAACAGGCATAATTCTGAGATAAGGCATTCCCATAAAACTGAATAATGCTATCAATAGCAAAATTGAGCGAATGGGCAAAAATTCGTATGCATAAGTAAAGCCTTCTTTGAAATCTTTCAAGATATTATTCTGATGATTTATTTGTCCGATTACTGCCTTTTCAATCTGAATTGCCAATAAAGCTAAAATTACAGCAATATAACTAATACCATCAATTAAAAAACAGTGTCCAGGAGAAAGATTAGCAATTATAATACCTGCGATCGCTGGAGCTATGATCCGCGAACCACTAAGTAAAGAAGAATGGAGAGCCGTTGCATTGGTAATATCATTTTTGCTTTCAATTATGTCCATGATGAAGGCATAGCGAGTAGGTGTCTCAACGCTACTAAGAAAACCTTGCAATACACTTGAACCAATAATATGCCAGATGCTAATTACCCCTGTTAAGGAAAATATTGCTAAAACTAGCGAAACGATCATCATTGTAATTTGCACCGCAATTAAAATATTACGTCGATTAGACCGCTCTATCCAAATACCTGCTAAAGGACTAATTATCAAATGAGGAAATTGGCTGAGAAAGCCAAGTAATCCTAACAAAGCTACTGAATTTGTTAAATAATAAGCTAGCCATGCAATAGTAGTTTCTGTCATAAAACTACCAATCATAGATATCATTTGCCCACTAAAAAATAGACGATAGTTTCTAGAATGGAAAGACTGTAAAGTTTGCATTACACTCATTTCGAGTCGATGTTCATTATATATCTTTTGTCAGACAACTCTTTTGTCTCAAAACTACAATGGTCTGGCAATCAGCCAATATAAAACTATCAGCAAAATCTTTATTTGCTAAGGCTATGTTAAATCTGTGTGTAGGCAGTATTTAATGGTTGCAGTTGTTTTTTATTGCATAGATGAGCCAAATAAGTGAGCTAGTTGGAGTGATAAAAAATCTAAGATTGTAGTACAAAATACTTGCTTTTTTTGAGTTTTTGTGAAGTAGACTGTTTTAGCCTCAAGATATAGTACTGTATATCGGTCTAATTACAGTAGTATATCAAAAATTCTTAAGATTTTTCTGAAATTAAAACTTAATAAATGTTTATACAGGGTATATTCTTTTGGGCGTTTCTGATTTAGAGTATAAAAACCAACTTGTTTGATGTCAAAACCCTTGTAAAGAGGTGATATCTCGCGTTTTTACTAAAATTGGGCAATGTTCTGAAACTGCGTACTGTCTTACCAACTAGCGGTATAGTCACAATGAAAGGAATCTTTGGCTGCGATCGCTGACAACGATACTCATGTCTATGACAATATGATTTAAGGCGTAGGGTATGTTACCGCGTTAGCGTAACGCACCGAAAATCTAATCTGCGATCGCTGAAAATAATACTCATATCTATAGCAATCTGATTTAAGTAATAAACAAATAAAATCATACTTATAATTCAAATTCATATTCTTAATCAGCAATGCCCTTTATCTTGCATTAAAAAATAAGCTATTAACTAATTTAGTTATGTTATCTTTATAAAGAGGAGTATAAAAAACTCTAATTACAACTTTTTTTAGAAATTACACCTTTTGACATTAGGATTAAATTCTTGATTTTTCTCCTTATGCCTGGAGTTGCCTTTTCTACAGATGGCTACATTCAGGAAAATCCCAATGTCATTAGACAAAAATGCCCTTGAGCAACCAGCAAATAAGTTGCTTGCAGCCTTGCCAGCCAGTGATTATCAGCGTCTTATTCCCCATCTGAAGCTGGTTCCGCTACCAAATCGGCAAGTCCTTTACCAAACAGGTGAACCGATTACACAGGTCTATTTTCCTAATAAAGCAGTGGTTTCTATTGTCACCACTATGGAAGATGGCTCGACAGTGGAAGTTGGTTTAGTGAGCAATGAAGGTATGGTGGGTATCCCAGTAATTTTAGGAAACAACATCACAACCACAACTGCATTGGTGCAGATTTCAGACACTGCCATGCAAATCGATGCAGATATACTTAGAAGCGAGTTCAATCGTGGTACAGCCCTTCAAAGCCTGCTGCTGTGCTATGTGCAAGGTGTATATACTCAAATAGTACAAGAATCTGCCTGCAACCGTCTTCATCAGCTAGAGGAGCGGCTGGCTCGTTGGCTACTGACCGTTTCTGACCGTCTGGAATCAAACGAATTTCCGCTTACCCAAGAATTTATCTCACAGATCCTGGGTGTAAATAGCGCTGGTGTCAGCGAAGCAGCTAGCACCCTGAGCCAAGCTGGAATAATCATTTACCACTGTGGTCAAATTAAGATCCTGAATCGAGAGGCTTTAGAAAAAACCTCTTGTGAATGTTATCAGATATTAGAAGAGGAATTTGTTCGTTTATTGGGCAATAAACCCAATAAACGGCTAAAATAATTTTTTTTAAGCTTCTGTGTACGGTAGCGCACAGACGTAAATAAGTGTCTTAATTTAAGCTTTTTTAGATGTGTCCCCGTGTTTCTTTAGCGAATACACCTTTTGACATTAGGATCTGATCCTTAAATCCTTTCCTTGTGCCTTGAGTTGGCTTTTCTAAAGTCACCTATGTTAAGGAGGCTGGCTTCTAATGTCATTAGATAAAAATCTCTTTCAGCAACCATCAAATAAGATACTTGCAGCTCTGCCAGCCAGCGATTATCAGCGTCTTGTCCCCCATCTAAAGCTAGTTTCGCTCGAACTTCACCAAATGCTTTACCAAGCAGGCGAACCAATCACACAAATATATTTTCCTGAAAAAGCAATGGTTTCTATAGTTGCCACTATGGAAGATGGCTCAACGGCGGAAGTTGGGATAGTGAGCAGTGAAGGCATGATTGGTATCCCGGTAATTTTAGGAAACAATATCACAACCACAACATCATTTGTGCAGATTTCGGGCACTGCTATACAGATAAATGCAGATGTAGTTAGAGCCGAGTTTAATCGGGGCGGAGCTATTCAAACCCTGCTGCTGTCCTACATACAAACTATATACTCTGAACTGGCGCAAGCAGCTGCCTGCAACCGTCTGCATACACTGGACGAACGGCTGGCTCGCTGGCTATTGACAGTCTCTGACCGTGTGGAATCAGAAGATTTTTTCCTTACACAAGAATTTATCGCCCAGATGCTAGGTGTACGTCGTTCCGGCGTTACAGTTGCGGCTAGCACCCTCAGTCGAGCCGGAATGATCAGTTACAAACGTGGTCATATTAGCATCCTGAACAGAGAAGATTTGGAAGCAACTTCCTGCGAGTGTTATCGAGTCATACAAAACGAATTTACTCGGTTATTGGGCAAAATCCCCAATAACCGAGCCAAAAAATTTTTTTGAGTTATGTGTGCGGAACCGAACAGACTCGCAAAAGTAATTTGATTTAAAATATTTTGAGCTAAATTTTTCTTTTAATGTTCAGTGGCCGAAAACACTCTTAAGCCGCAAGTAAATAGGTTACTCGCAGCTTTGCCAGTGAGTGATTATCAGCGTCTTGTTCCGCACTTGAAGTTGGTTTCGCTTTCGACTCGGCAAGTCATTTACGAATCAGGAGAACCGATCGCACACGTCTATTTTCCCCAACATGGAGTAGTTTCTTTAGTCGCTACTATGGAAGATGGCTCGATGATGGAAGTTGGGATAGTGAGCAATGAAGGCATGATCGGTATCCCAGTAATTTTAGGAGGTAACACAACAACCACAAAAGCGTTTGTGCAGGTTTCGGGTGCTGCTATGCAGATGGATGCAGATGTACTTAAAACTGAGTTAAATCAGGGTGGAGCTATTCAAAAGCTGCTGCTGCGCTATGTACAAGCTGCATACACTGAATTGGCACAAGGATCTGCCTGCAACCGTTTTCATACTGTAGAGCAGCGGCTGGCTCGTTGGCTACTGACAGTCTCTGACCGCTTGCAATCAGAGGATTTTCCGCTCACACAAGAATTTATCGCCCAGATGCTAGGTGTACGGCGCTCCGGTGTGACAGTAGCGGCTAATACCTTGAGCCGAACCGGAATGATTCGCTACCAGCGTGGTCGTATTAGCATCCTCAACCGAGAGGATTTGGAAGTAACTTCCTGCGAGTGTTATCGGGTCATCCAAAACGAATTTGCTCGGTTGCTGGGGAATTAGCCAAGGCGCGACGCCGAATAGCCCATCGTAGACATCGCCAATAAATTGTTTTAAGTTACTATGTCTGAAACCGGACAGACGCTTACTAGTTAGTTCTTTTAAGATTTAGTAAAGTACGCATTCAATAGCATTTACAAATACCTGCCTTTTGATGTAATTGCTACTTCAAATATTTGAGCTATAGGACGGTTAGAAGAATGTCTAATCAATCAATGTCTTTTAAAGGTTTGCGATTGCTGGTTGTTGACGACGATTTTGATACAAGAACATTACTTACCTACCTATTTGAATTAGGCGAAGCAGAGATTATCACTGCTGCTTCAGCAGGGGAGGCTATAGAAATAATGTCATTTTTTAAACCAGACATTCTAATTAGTGACATTTATTTACCAGATGAAGACGGCTATTCACTGCTCTTGAAGGTCAAAAATCTGGAAGCAAAGCGAGGGAGAGAGATTCCAGCTATTGCTCTGACGGCATCTGCTTTCGACGAAGACCGTAAATGTGCATATTTAGCAGGTTATGATATATACCGATGCAAACCAATAGATTTAGACGAATTAGCTTTTCTAGTTGCTAGTTTAGTTGGAATCGACAATAGGCTTGAGATATTGGGATGCAACAAGGCAGAAGCTAGTAGGCAAGAAAGCTTTAACTAAATTTTATTTATTGTAAAAATACAATTTCTACGGCGGATTATACCACAATACAGTTCAGTTAAGCATTTCTTTCTTCTCTTTGCGTCCAACTCTTACGAGACGCTGCGCGAACGCGTCCTTAGCGGTTCGTTAAAAAAATTGACTTTAGCAAAGAATTTTAGCCTTAACCCAAGCGTATTGGGTTATACCAACGCCTGGTGATTTTTATCCTAAATCATCAGGCGATGCTTTTTCTCAGGAATCTTTTGACTAATTTTATTTTTTATTAATTTCGCTAGTAGTAAAAACCTATTCAAAGGTAATGATATAAAATATACTAAGAATAAATACAGAGAACAACCAAGTGATTCTCTGCAAATACTCATTTTTTTATGTCAAGGAGTGCATTATGGAATATCTTGCTTATTCTCACATGTTTATCGCTCAAGAAGAGGCATCAGGAAACACTAAGTATAATCTTCCTCAACCTCAATTAAATTGGAAAAAACTGTTTAAATCTTCGGCTTGGTTAGCTTTAGCTGGTGTCGGTGTATTACTTGCTGCTGTTACCCAAATTCAAATGAGTTCGGCTGCCTATGTAAAGACTAACGGCAGTTGTTTACGTGTCCGTTCCGGCCCAAGTAGCAACTACTCTTATGTGGACTGTGTACCAAATGGCGCAACACTTCCAGCAATTGAACGATATGAAAATGGTTTTGCCAGACTTTCTACAGGTAGATACGTTTTTGCGCGATGGATTGGTGATAGACCTAGCAATCGTCCTGTGACTAGACCCGGTGGTGTTGGCGGTTCGGTGATTCTTACCCCTGGTTCAAAAGGTCAGCTCGTCAGAGACCTGCAAACAGCTTTAGGTAATCTCAGGGTTGATGGAATTTACGGTCAAGAAACTGTTAGCCGAGTCCGAAGCTTTCAGCAAAGTAAAGGTCTACTTGTAGATGGTGTTGTAGGCCCCGAAACTCGATCTGCTCTGGGTATTTAGCCAGAAGCCACCCTTGGAAAATCTCGTGGTTCGGTAAAGGCTAGTACCGCAAGGCGGAAGTTAAAATGAATACAGCATAAGCGTTTCATTGATTTGGAATGGGTGGCTTATTTATACCGTGCTGTACTAGTGGCCTATCGCATTAATTTTAATGGGTTAATTTAATGGGTTAAGAAAACGAACCGCGTTCGCGCAGCGTCTCGTAAGAGTTGGACGCGAAGTACACGAAGGAAGAGGAAAAAAAGAGATTGATCGAGTTAATTTTACCTTTCATAATTAATGCGATGAACCACTAGTACAATGCCTAACCTAATTTTGAGGGTTTGTAGTAAGCACTTTAGTGCTTAGAAAATAAGGACTAAAGTCCTTACTACGAACTTCCTTACCCATGAATGTAATTTTGTACAATCTGCAAAATGCGCTCTGCTGCATGGCCATCCCCAAAGGGATTGATTGCGTTTGCCATTGCTTGATAAGCATCTGAGTCACTGAGTAACTCAGCAGTAGCTGCAACAATGTTCTCAGTTGTAGTGCCAACAAGTTTGGCTGTACCAGCGACAACAGCCTCTGGTCTTTCGGTCGTGTCTCTCAAAACTAGTACTGGTTTTCCCAAGCTGGGGGCTTCTTCTTGTAAGCCACCAGAGTCAGTGAGC
>CAXUOL010000274.1:4719-8247 GCA_964252435.1 uncultured Nostoc sp. | reverse complement strand
CAGCCTTTTGTTCGGCTTGTTCAGCTTTTTGTTCAGCTTGTTCAGCTTTTTGTTCGGCTTGTTCAGCTTTTTGCTGTACCTGTTCTGCCGTTTCTTCCGGTGTTGGTATTAGTTGCCCATCTCGTGTAAAAAACCGCAATAAACCTTCATAAACTCCCAAATATAACCCTAGCTGATGACTCCACAAATATCCTTGTTCGCTTGCTTGTAGAGGTTGATATTCTCCATCTACTAAATGAAATCCCGCAAATTCTTGAGTATAAGGGTCAAACCAAAAATAATCGGGTGTGCGGAAGGTATCTTGATAAATTGTTTTCTTTAAATCTTTGTCAGTATTCGCTGTTGAGTCAGACAAAATTTCTAGAATTACATTCGGATATTTGCCATCTTCTTCCCAAACTACCCAGCTTTTACGGGTTTTACGTTCACATCCCAGCACAACAAAAAAGTCTGGCCCCCGGAAGTGTTCTGATTTGCGTTGGCGTGGACTGTAGTAAATAGTCAGATTTCCAGCTGCATAGAAATTATTTCTATCTCGCCATAGCCATTTTAGGCATTTGAGTAAGAGCATGATTTGCTCTAGATGAAGTTCGCTTTCCAAAGGAGGCTCATCGCTATATAAATCACCAGGAGGGAATATAACATCTTGGCAGATGCCTTCTTGAGAATCTAATTCTTGAGCAATAGTCATAGAATGGATACGGCATCAAGTAGTTATGGATTGATTTTAGCAGTGTTATGGTTGGCGAGGCCTAGCGTACTGTAGGTAATCGCCTATTATTAGGGTAATGGTAAATAAACTATTCTGTCTTGATATTCATCGTCTTCTGATGCCAAAGCAATTATTATAAGTTCTTCTATATTTTCACCAATACTTAAATTTGGATTGAGGATGAAAATTCCTGGTATGTGACGATTAACAGCGATATGGTCAGCTAAATGTACTGCTATAGAAGTTCGGTTATTTGTCACTAAGATAAAATTATTATCCTCACACCAACACAGGATTTCTGGATTCTAAATTTTAGCAATATTATAGCGATCGCCCCACATTAACGCTTTGCAAAAAAGGCGATCGTATTCTTAAGTTAGCCAAAAAAAAGAGAGTGGAATCTTATCTTACTCACAAACAAGAACAGATCCCCGACTTTTTTGAGAAGTCGGGGATCTATTTCATTACGGTTTGATTAAAGATTCCTCAGACTTGCGATATTTAGCAATTAACCTACGTCTTTTGAGGGGTGAATAAACCAGCATGGAAAGTGCAGCTAAACTAGTTGCGGTTAGTGCTAACAAAATAAATGGATTTAAAAAACCCACTATTATTCCAGTTCCTACACTAGCTCCAAAAAGCGATCGCTACCCTTCCGAAATTCCTTCGTGCTACACTGTAGTCAATATCAAACCTCATCACAACTCCAACGAGATAGCACAAATGAAGTAGTACCAAACACCTGTTGCGCCCAAGCAACAAATGTCA
The DNA here is from genome assembly GCA_964252435.1 of uncultured Nostoc sp. Classification (GTDB taxonomy): domain Bacteria; phylum Cyanobacteriota; class Cyanobacteriia; order Cyanobacteriales; family Nostocaceae; genus Nostoc. Next base: position 6,767 of record CAXUOL010000274.1, on the reverse strand, counting down.
ACAAAGAATAAACGCAACTAGTTTGACAGGGTTACTTCACAAGTCATGCACTAAATATATTGTCATCACTTCTATCTACATTAAACCGCTTCCTAACTGTCTGCGGCTGAGTTGATTTGTGTCTAATCTACCCGTAATTGTTGGAAACACGCGGGTGGAAGTTTGCGAATTGAGGTTTGAGAAGAATGCCGAAAAAATCAATACTGTTAGCTGAGAATTTAGCTTATGACCTCAGCGTAGATAGAACTTTGTTTCAAGGAGTTCATGTGAATATTGAAGCAGGCGATCGCATCGCTTTAGTCGGTCGCAACGGGGTAGGAAAATCAACCTTATTAAAGATACTTGCAGGTCAAATCGACCCCAGTGCAGGTTCAATTTGGCGTAATGGTGTTGTCTTCTATTTGCCACAAATCAGTACTATCAGACAAAAAAATACAACAGATTCAGTACTTAATTTTTTAATTTCTATCTCTGATGAATGGTGGAAAATTGAGGAGATTTTGCAAACACAATTTAGTACAAATCTTGACTTATCTCTATCAATTGCTAACTTGAGTGGTGGAGAACTAACAAAACTTTTTTTGGCAATCGGTTTAGCTCAAGAACCAAAGCTGCTGCTACTTGATGAACCAACAAATCACATGGATTTGCAAGCGTTAGAAAACTTAAAGCAGTTTCTTCAAGATTTTACAGGCGCTTTTGTAATTGTCTCGCATAAGCCTTTTTTTCTCGACCAGGTGACAGAGTTTACCTGGGAACTTACACCTGTTGGAGTGAAAGTATATAGTGGTAATTTCTCACACTATCGAGAACAAAAGGAAATCGAGTTAGAGGTAGCATTGCGATCGCACGAAGCCGCCAGAAAGGAACTCAAACGTACCCAAGCCACAGCTATCCAAGAACAGCAACGTGCAGCCCAATCTAGTCGCAACGGTCGCGCCAAGTTTCTGAGTGGTAGTATTGATAGAATGGCAGCAGGATTGATTAAAACCAAAGCTGAGGTGTCTACCGGAACTGCGAAAAAGAAACATGAAGCAGCAGTAGCAAAGGCTAATCAAAAGGTTGCAGAGACGAAGGTCAAAACTACCAAAGTAACAAGTATTCAGCTAGAAGAAAAAAATCAAAAACGCAGAAATTTAATTAATATCCAGGGTGCAAATCTTAGGATATCAGAGCGTCTATTGATTCAAAATATTCAACTGCATATATCATCTGGCGATCGCATAGCCATTATCGGCGCAAACGGTTCTGGGAAATCGAGTTTGGTGAAAGCAATTTTGGGAAGGGAAAACCAAACAGCGGTTTTAGAATCAGGTGAGGTTTTGCTCACTCCAGCAATGAAAGCTGTATATCTCGATCAAACCTACGAATTGGTAAATCGCCAATACACAATTCTGGAAAATATGCAAGCTGCCAATCCTCATCTCAGCTATCAGCTTTTGCGTCAACAACTAGGACACTTTCTGTTTAAATATGATGATGTTCACAAAAGCGCCTCTGTACTGAGTGGAGGTGAATTGGCAAGATTAGCGTAGGCGTAGCCCGCCGCAGGCATCGCTATGATCAGTATCTCAGAAATCGATTTACTGATTCTCGATGAGCCAACTAATAACCTGGATGTTGAAACTGTTGAGCAAATGGTAGTAGGTATCAATGATTACCAAGGAGCGCTTTGGGTAATATCCCACGATATCGATTTCCTCAGCCGGATTAACATTACCCAAGGTTTCAAGTTAAGGGAACAAACTTTGCAAAGGACAACTTATTTACCGAGTACACCAGAGCAATATTATCGAGAGTTGCTGGAATGTGATAAATAAAGCGATCGCCTTATGTAAATTTCTAGCTCAACAACAGAAGCCGCAAACCATACAGGCAAGTTATAATTCTCTTGCGGTGTAACGTAACAAAAATTTATGAGTAACCCCCTTGTGCAAGCCTTTTTTGTAGGCAGAGCAGTAGCTGAAGTAGTTAATGAGCGTTTAGAGGTCGCCTTGACCGATGCTTTGAGCGATCTGGGCAAATTTGATGCAGAAGCTAGAGAGCAG
>CAXUOL010000274.1:0-4619 GCA_964252435.1 uncultured Nostoc sp. | reverse complement strand
CGGGAAAAATACTCTAGCAAACGGCGTTTTGTGGACATTTGGTCTTTTGTCTTGACCTTACTGTTCAAACTTTGGCTATACAACAAATCTTGGAGTTATCCGGGAGGTGTGACTGATGTCAAGCAAGCTACAAGACGCAAAACCCAAGCGGTTTGGATTCGCAATACTCTACTGGATTTAGGACCAACCTTCATCAAAGTTGGGCAACTGTTTTCTACCCGTGCTGATATATTCCCTGGTGAATATGTAGAAGAACTAACCAAGTTACAAGACAAAGTACCGGCATTTAGTTATGAGCAAGTAGAAGCAATCGTTGAGAAAGAACTAGGCAAGAAAATTCCTGAACTCTTCTATAATTTTGAACCTATTCCCTTAGCTGCTGCTAGTTTGGGGCAAGTACACAAAGCTGTGCTACATACTGGGGAATCAGTTGTTGTCAAGGTGCAACGTCCTGGACTAAAGAAATTATTTGAAATAGATTTACAGATTCTCAAAGGAATTACCCGCTACTTTCAAAACCATCCCAAATGGGGACGGGGGCGAGATTGGTTGGGTATTTACGAAGAATGTTGCCGCATTCTTTGGGAAGAAATTGATTATCTCAACGAAGGTCGTAACGCCGATACTTTTCGCCGGAACTTTCGCGGCTACGATTGGGTGAACGTCCCCAGAATATACTGGCGTTACGCTACTTCTAGAGTGCTAACTTTAGAATATCTCCCTGGAATTAAAATTAGTCAATACGAAGCTTTAGAAGCAGCAGGTTTAGATCGAAAGGCGATCGCTCGTCAAGGCGCTCAAGCCTATTTACTACAATTACTCAATAGTGGCTTTTTCCACGCCGATCCTCACCCAGGTAATATTGCTGTTAGTGCAAATGGTGCTTTGATATTCTACGATTTTGGGATGATGGGGCGGATTAAGTCCAACATCCGCGAAGGATTGATGCAAACACTATTTGGTATTGCCCAAAAAGATGGCGATCGCGTTGTGCAATCTCTGATAGATTTAGGTGCGATCGCCCCAACTGATGATATGGGGCCAGTGCGGCGTTCCGTCCAATATATGCTGGATCATTTCATGGATAAGCCCTTTGAGAACCAATCAGTTGCAGCAATCAGTGACGACCTTTACGAAATAGCTTATAATCAGCCATTTAGATTTCCAGCAACTTTCACTTTCGTGATGCGAGCCTTTTCTACCCTAGAAGGGGTAGGTAAAGGCTTAGATCCAGAGTTTAACTTTATGGAAGTTGCCAAACCCTATGCAATGCAACTTATGACCGATATGAATGGTTCTGAGGGGAATAGCTTTCTTAACGAATTAAGTCGCCAAGCAGCTCAGGTAAGTAGTACCGCCTTTAGTCTACCACGTAGATTAGAAGATACACTAGAGAAGCTAGAGCAGGGAGATATGCGCTTGCGCGTTCGGTCTATAGAAACCGAACGCCTGCTGCGGCGACAGAGCAGTATTCAGCTCTCAATAAGCTATGCTCTGTTGATCAGCGGTTTCACGCTTTCAGCTACTATTTTAGTGGTTAAGGATTATGTATGGTTGGCACTGCTGCCTGGTTTAATTGCAGTGGCGCTTTCAGCGATCATGATCCGATTACTTTTACGCCTCGACCGTTACGATCGCACGTATTAATTGTTGAAAAAAAATTATGAAACTTAATTTCACGGGTTTTAGCGATCCGGGACTTATTCGTTCTAATAATCAGGATGCTTACTATATAGACCCAGAAGGACGATTTTTCGTTGTTGCCGATGGTATGGGTGGTCATGCTGGAGGTGAGGAGGCAAGTCGGATTGCTACTGGAGAAATTCAGGCGTATTTGGTAGCAAATTGGAAAACTTCTAAATCTTCTCAAGAATTGCTAGAGCAAGCTTTGTGGGGAGCCAATGAAGCAATTTTGCAGGATCAGCAAAATCATCCCGAACGCGCTGATATGGGGACAACTGTTGTAGCAGTGATTTTTCGCTCCCCAGAGTCGCCTTGGTGCGCTCATGTTGGTGATTCCCGACTTTATCGCTTCCGAGAGTCGCACTTAGAACAGGTAACGGAAGACCACACTTGGGTAGCACGAGCAATCAAAATCGGTGACATCACCTTAGATGAAGCACGATTACATCCTTTTCGCCATGTATTATCGCGTTGTTTAGGGCGTGAAGACTTGCATCAAATTGATGTACAACCACTAGATGTAAAAGCTGGCGATCGCTTGCTCTTATGTAGTGATGGTCTTACAGAAGAACTTGTCGAGCAGAAGATTGCTAACTGTCTCCAAAATAGTCCTTGGCTTGATAAAGCCGCCATCTCTCTTGTTGAGGCTGCCAAAGAGCATGGAGGGCACGATAATATCACAGTTGTCATCGTCTCACTCGAAGAAAATAGTCATTAGTCATTAGTCGATGCTTAGTAACTTTAAACAAATGACAAAGGACATAGACGCGCCAGCGGCTACTCTTCGAGTTCTCCAACGGAGTACCCGCAGGGTAGGACAAAGGACAAATTTGGTAAATATACTCAGTAATTTGTTCAGCGTGAGCATTTTTCCTTTTTACAATTTGATACAAATATTTTTAGCCTCTAAAATTACCTGAAAGAGGCTAAATTTGTATAAATTGGTAAATTGACATCTTGCACGTAATAAGGTAAAGCGACTATAATTCACGCTTATTACGATTAATTCCCCAACCTTCTTAAAATCTCCACCCTCCGAAGCTTCCTCCACCCTTGGAGAGACAGCATCTTAGGCTTTTTAAACACAAAGACTAAGACGGGTTTTGCATAGCACCAGATATTCTCCTTAAAGGAGATTTGTGCAAAGCAGAAAGGAATTAGGGAGGTAGTTATACTTATCCAAGACCAAATAGAGCTTATTTTCCGGAATATGGTTCAGCTGACTTGGGTGGTATATCAGTAGGATTAGGTGCAAGATATCAGAGCAGAAAAATTCCACACTTTGGATGTGGGCAATCTGTCAAACAATTGTTATCTTTCGTAATACGGAGGAACAAATGTTGGACAGATATGAGTCCAAATATTATCCCATTTGGACTTCTGTAAGCGATATCACCTTTACACGTTGTTTTTTCGGAGTAATTATGAATCAACCAATGAAACTATCCTTGGAACAGCAATTCAGCATCTGCTCATTTGCTACTCAGGTACAAAATATGAGCCACGATCAAGCTAAAGATTTTTTAGTCAAGCTCTATGAGCAAATGGTCGTGCGCGAGGCAACTTATCAAGAGCTTCTTAAGCACCAGTGGGGCTTAGATTCCGGTTCCACTATGGCATAGAGTTGTTCTAATGTCGCAGTGGGCGACCTCCTTCTCTTGCTTGCGTTCCAAGGAGGAAAAGAGCTGGGGATGTCGGGGCGTCAACTTCGATAAGCAATTCTACAAGATGGCGCAAAAGTTCAATTCACGAAATTAACTAAGAATGAGTAAACATTGTCTACGCCATATCTGCTGGAGTCTAGACTAACTTTAGCATTGCAGGCTAAATCCGTTGTTTGCTTTAGCCAAACTTCTTGTTGTTTCGTCTAGCGGGGGAATCACACCTGCATAAATTGACAATCCACTGGAATATTATTTGCACAGGAAGATTTAGAGATAATTTGGATACCACTGCTTTAGCAGCTAGTGATTTCACTCTTTATACATATAACTAGAAGTTACATCTTTATATATGTTTTGTTTATAAAACGTTACATTCTTGGAGCGACTACCTATAAAACACGTAACATAAAGAAATTATGCCTAGCTGGAAAGATCGTATGGAGAATCTGTATCAATACTTTCCAGTTTTGTTATAATTTGGGGCTTAATCTTTTCGTACTCGTTTTTGAGTAAACCTTTACTGATTTGCGGGTCGGCAGAGGACATCAACGTATTGCTCATTGTGACCCACTGTTGCAGTCGTTGCCGCTGGGCAGAAGCGACGCTGGAAAGTAAGATGTGGGTACAGGGATTTGGTGCTTCTCGTGCAAAGAATAAGAGGCGGTAGTAACCTGTGTGCTGTAGCAACCGAGCAATTTCTTGACCAAGGCTGGTTTTGAGATCGAGGTAATAAGGCAACCATTTAGCGCCATGCTTGCGATTGTAGATGACAGTAATCCATAGCAGCATGGGATGGGGGATAGAGATGAACAGAAATTGGTTATAGCGGGTACAGAGTAAGCGTTTTTGAATTTCCTCTTGCGGTAGCATCACCCACAACGCTGGTAAAACCTCCCCATTGATATGAATGGGCTGGGGAAACACAATATCGGCAATTGGTTTATTTTGGGGCCAGGAAATGGCACGAGCAATTTCATCGTTTGACCAAGATACCCGCAAATCCGCTTTGGTCTTTTGTTCGCTCTCAATGCTAGCTTTAGTAGTGGGAACTAGAGCATGGCCAGCTTGCTGAATTTTGCGTGTATGCTCAGGCTTTTCTAAAGATGCTAAAACTCTGAGGATTTCAGTAATATTTTGGGGGCGATCGCGTGCTACTTTAGCGAGACAACTCATCACTAAATTTTCGATTTCCTTTGGTAGTTCTAATCCAGGCGCAGCCTCAGCAAAAGAACGTGGTTTTTGATAGTGATGTGTTTTATACCATGCTCCAAA
>CAXUOL010000273.1:0-8264 GCA_964252435.1 uncultured Nostoc sp. | reverse complement strand
TAGGCTGTTGTATCAGTAAAATTATCAATCCTAACAAGTAGACTGAAATAGGATTATCGATTTATCATTGATGATTGTGAGTTTTTTTTAAGCAGACACCAAAGACTATGAACGCTCAAGAGATTATCCGCTCCATTGAAGCGGAACAGATAAAATCGAATCTGCCCGACATTTATGTGGGCGACACTGTAAAAGTGGGAGTGAAAATCAAGGAAGGCGAAAAATACCGCGTACAACCCTACGAGGGAGTTGTGATTGCCAAGCGCAATGGCGGCATCAACGAAACTATTACAGTTCGTAAGGTTTTTCAAGGCGTGGGCGTTGAGCGGGTATTTCTGTTGCATTCTCCCCGGATTGACAGCATTAAGGTGTTACGTCGCGGTAAAGTGCGCCGTGCTAAACTATATTATCTCCGCGATCGCGTAGGTAAGGCAACCCGGATCAAGCAACGGTTTGACCGTCCTTTGTGATTCGTCCTGCAATCATTATGGGAGAAATCTCAAGCTGCAAGCGGCATCTGCCGCTGAGTTGTCTTCCCGTCAAAACTAAGGTATGATATAAATCGCATATTGCGTTAAACTGAAATTTAGTTCAGCGCAATCACTGAATCAAAAACAGCTTGTGCGCTCTTAGTTCAGTTGGTAGAACGCAGGTCTCCAAAACCTGATGTCGGGGGTTCAAGTCCTCCAGGGCGCGCTCAAGAGCAAAAAACAAAGCCCGAAATAATTACGCAGCTGCTAATATAGCAGTTAGCGCTAATAATTTCGGGTAAACTTATTGAATTTGCAGTTGTTTTGCTTTCAGTAAGTGAAATAGAGTCGAAACTGCAAAACCTAGATGACAATTAAACAGGATCTAGTATAAGAAACGGGGGATAAACGGTCGTGGCCAAAAAAAGTGAAGCAGAATTGCCAGAAACCGCAAATGGGTTTAGCTTTGGCAACTTCATACAGGGAACCAAAGAAGAACTTGAAAAAGTAGTTTGGCCCAGTCGGAAACAGATAGTGAGCGAATCCGCCGCTGTGTTGTTAATGGTGGCACTCTCCGCATCTTTGATATACTTGGTCGATGGATTGTTTCATTGGGCAGCAAAACAGGTGTTCTAATGAGTTTTGCAACAGATGAACCACGCAACTCAATGTTGCAGTCAGAAGAAACAGCAGAAGCAGCAGAAGCAGCAGAAGCAGCGTCAAAAGAAGCACGCTGGTATGCAGTCCAAGTAGCTTCCGGCTGTGAAAAGCGTGTAAAGACTAACTTAGAGCAACGCATTCAAACTTTTGATGTAGCTGATAAAATTATCCAGGTAGAGATTCCGCAGACGCCAGCGGTGAAAATTCGCAAAGATGGCAGTCGCCAGCATACAGAAGAAAAAGTTTTTCCTGGCTATGTGCTGGTGCGGATGATGATGGATGATGATACTTGGCAGGTGGTACGCAACACCTCTCATGTAATTAACTTTGTCGGTTCAGAACAAAAACGTGGTAGCAGCAAGGGTCGCGGTCATGTCAACCCCATACCACTGAGTTCTTCAGAAGTTGAACGTATATTCAAACAAACCAGCGAACAAGAAGCTGTTGTCAAAATTGACATGGCTACTGGTGATAAGATAATGGTGCTTTCTGGTCCATTTAAAGACTTTGAAGGCGAGGTAATTGAAGTCTCTCCAGAGCGGAGTAAACTTAAAGCCTTGCTCTCAATTTTCGGCAGGGATACACCAGTAGAATTGGAATTTAATCAGGTAGAGAAACAGAGCTAAATACAAATGGCGAAGAAAGTAGTGGCGGTCATTAAACTGGCCCTGAATGCTGGAAAAGCCAACCCAGCACCGCCAGTTGGTCCCGCCTTGGGTCAACATGGTGTCAACATCATGATGTTTTGTAAAGAGTACAACGCCAAAACAGCAGACCAAGCTGGAATGGTGATACCTGTAGAAATTTCGGTTTTTGAAGACCGGAGTTTTACATTCGTACTCAAAACGCCACCCGCATCAGTGCTGATTCGGAAGGCGGCGAAAGTTGAAAAAGGCTCGAATGAACCCAACAAAAAGAAGGTTGGGTCAATAACCAAAGCACAATTGCAAGAAATAGCCCAAACCAAACTCCCCGACCTCAACGCCAACGATATCGACGCGGCAATGAAGATTGTGGCAGGAACGGCTAAAAATATGGGCGTAACAGTTACGGATTAAAAAAGTTATGAGTTATGAGTTATTGATATTTAACTCCTCACTCCTCACTCCTCACTCTCAACTTCTTACTCTAAAATCCAAAATAGTATCGGGGGAGAGGCGAAGCTTCGGAATTACCCCAGGAGAACAAATGCCAAAAATATCGCGTCGTTTGCAGGGTCTGCAAGCAAAAGTAGAAGAGAAAGACTATCATCCCCTAGAGGCTTTAGCCCTTCTTAAAGATACAGCAACAGCTAAATTTACTGAAGCTGCGGAAGCGCACATCCGGTTGGGAATTGACCCCAAGTATACAGACCAACAGTTGCGGACAACGGTAGCACTGCCCAAAGGTACTGGACAAATCGTTCGGGTGGCGGTGATAGCCAGAGGCGAAAAGGTAAACGAAGCCAGCAGTGCTGGTGCTGATTTAGTTGGGTCAGAAGAACTGATTGACGAAATTCAGAAAGGTAGACTGGATTTTGACAAGCTGATTGCCACACCCGATGTGATGCCACAGGTAGCAAAGCTGGGTAAATTGCTTGGGCCGCGTGGTTTGATGCCATCGCCCAAGGGTGGAACTGTAACATTTGACTTAGCAGGTGCGATCGCAGAATTCAAAGCTGGTAAATTAGAATTCCGGGCTGACCGAACTGGTATTGTCCATGTTATGTTTGGTAAGACAACCTTCTCGCCTGAAGATTTGTTAGTCAACCTGAAGGCATTACAGGAAACGATTGATCGTAACCGTCCTTCAGGAGCTAAAGGTCGTTATTGGCGCACATTTTATGTGTCAGCCACTATGGGGCCATCAATTAAAGTTGATATCAGTGCCCTACGAGATTTGAAACTGAGCCAAGTAGGTTAATAAGAGTTAGGAGTTAGGAGTTATGAGTTAGGAATTAAGAGTTATGAGTTATAAGTTATGAGTTTTATTTTTAACTCCTCACTTCTCACTCCTAACTCCTAACTTTAAATTAAATAGGCAAAGCCGGAGACAGCAGGTGCTAATAACTTAATATCCTGCCGAGGTTAAAACTCTAATTGTCAGAATTACCACCAAAAAGGTGTGATAACTATGGCGTCAAGAGTTTTACTACTCAACCCCGGCTATATTAGCTGGGGTTTGTTGTTTGGGTTCAAATTGAAAAAAACACACAACTAGGGCACTTCCCCGATTGTTTTAAGGAGGTGAGATTGGAATGGGTAGAACACTAGAAAATAAAAAAGAAATAGTCGCTGACCTCAAAGAAACTTTGAGTAAGTCAACTCTAGCACTGGTAATTGATTATCAGGGGCTAACAGTTTCGGAAATCACAGACTTACGGCGGCGGTTACGTCCCAGTGGCACTGTTTGTAAGGTGACGAAGAACACCTTAATGGGCATTGCTATCAAAGACGATGATAAATGGCAGCCTTTATCAGAATTACTCAATGGTTCTTCCGCCTTTTTGCTGGTAAAAGAAGATTTTTCATCGGCAATTAAGGCATACCAAGAATTCCAGAAAGTCACCAAGAAGACAGAACTTCGCGGTGGTGTACTGGAAGGTCGCCTACTCAAAGAACCTGATGTCAAGGTACTAGGAGACTTGCCATCTAAGGAACAACTCATTGCCCAAATTGCTGGGGCTATCAACGCTTTGGCTACCAAGATTGCTGTGGGTATCAACGAAGTTCCTGGTTCGCTGGCTCGTGCTTTGCAGGCTGTGGCCGACCAAGAGCAAAGTGGTGGTAGCACCAAAACTGCTGCTGTCCAAGATAGCAGTGCCGAAACCTCTGCTGAAGCTGATAGCAGCACTGAAACTGCTGCTGAATAGACTCGTGGTTCATCAGTCAAAAGTCAAAAGCTAATGACTAATGACTAATAAATAATCAAAATTACAGGAGTTATATCAATGTCTGCTGCAACCGATAACATTTTAGAACAACTAAAAGGTCTTTCTTTGCTGGAAGCTTCTGAGTTAGTCAAGCAAATTGAAGAAGCTTTTGGTGTAAGTGCTGCTGCACCCGTTGGCGGCATGATGATGATGCCTGGTGGTGGTGCTGCTGCTCCTGCTGAAGAAGCTGTTGAGCAAACTGAGTTTGAAGTGGTTCTCGAATCAGTTCCAGCTGATAAGAAGATTGCCGTGCTGAAGATTGTCCGAGAATTGACCGGTTTGGGTCTGAAAGAAGCTAAAGACTTAGTGGAAGCTGCGCCCAAGGCAGTTAAAGAAGGTATTGCTAAGGATGCCGCTGAAGATGCTAAGAAGCGCATCGAAGAAGCTGGCGGTAAGGTGACTGTTAAGTAGTCACAATTATATTACCAGTTTTTATTAAGGAGCCTAAGTTAGGCTCCTTTTTTATCAAGAAAAAATTCAGGAGTCAGAATTCAGAATTGAATTGGAGTCCGACTGGTGAATGAACAAGCGGCGTTTTTGCACCCCCACGCTTATCGTTCGCGTTAGCGTCTCCAAAGGAGAAGATTTAGTGGTCAACTTTCGTAGTGGCGGGTCTGAATCCCCCACTAATTGATTCTGACTCCTGAATTCTGACTCCTGAATTCTGACTTCTGAATTCTTCAAGGAAATACTATTAAGTATTGCAACGCTCATTTGTTGAAACATCTTCGCGCTCACAAACCAGATTGCTAAGATCAGCATTAAGAATTTAGTCTTGCCAAGCTTATGCCTTCACCATTTCCAGGGATGAACCCCTACCTAGAAAATCCTGAACTGTGGCCGGAAGTTCACAGTCGATTAATTATTGCGATCGCAGATGCAATAGCTCCTCAACTGCGACCGAAATATCGAGTGGCGGTTGAGAAACGGGTATATCAAATGACAGATGAAAATTCTATTTTAGTTGGGATTCCTGATGTTGTTGTAGGACATTCTTTAACAAACACAGAAAAAGAACCGTCTAATATTGCAGTAGCCGCACCGCCTAAAAAACCGATAACTGTCAACGTTCCCATTCTAGAGGAAGTGCGAGAAGGATACCTAGAAGTTCGGGAAGTGGGAACAGGAGAAGTTGTAACAGTGATTGAGATTCTATCACCAAAAAATAAGCGGACTGGGGAAGGAAAAAAGGCATACGAAAGTAAACGTCAGCAAGTATTAGGTAGCTTCACTCATCTTTTAGAAATAGACTTGCTGCGTGGTGGCGAACCCATGCCAATCTTGGGTAGTCAAATTAAATCAGACTATCGCATTTTGGTAAGTCGCAGTGAATCTCGCCCCAAAGCAGAATTATATCCCTTTGGGCTGCAAGAGCAGATTCCAGCTTTTTTGTTACCCATACATAGAGGCGATACAGAACCATTAGTAGACTTGCAAGCATTAATACATGGTGTTTACGATCGCGCTGGATTTGATTTGGCTATAGACTACACTCGTGATGCAGTTCCGCCCCTTGGAGAAATTGATTCAGCTTGGGCAGATGAGTTGTTAAAAGAGCAAGGGTTACATTAAGTTAAATTGATTTGCTTTCTTACCCATTGACGAAATGCTCTAAGTGTTGGACTTCTACCTAAAGTTCGGCTTTGTTCGACAAACCGGGGAATTTCTTCAACAATGAGCAAGTTGGGAAAAGTAGAACTAATTTTAGACTCTATATATTTGCTATCCTGAAGAATATTAATTTGTAGCTTGCCATTTTCATATCGCCACAGTTCAGGAACTCGCAATGCTTCGTAAGCATCCAGTTGAGTTTTGGAAGTCACATCAACTTCAATTGCAAGGTCAGGTGGCGGGTCAACCCTCAAGTCTATTCGCTCTTTACCAATCATTTGAGCATGATTTTGAATGTAGAAAGAGTCATCAGGCTCTACACCAAAAGCCATATCTTCACGTTTGAAAGTGGTTGAGCCAAATGTTTCACAGTCAATCTCTAACTCTTCCAACAGAATTTTCACCAAATCCCCAATGATGACTTTGGCTTTCTCATGCTTTGGTAATGGCATTCTCATCTCCAAAGTTCCGTGGCTGTAAGCCAATCGAGTGGCTCGATGGTCGCCAAGTTCTTCTAAAATCGCCTCAAATTCTTGCCAGCTAACATCGTGGAGTATTACTCTATGTCCCGGCGGAACACTTAATTGTCGTAATTGAAGTGTTACCATGTGAATCATTTATAATCTAAGGTTGAAACTTGCACAAGCCAGTATTCAGCTATTGTAGCTCCCTATTTCTCGGACTATAATAAATGGAAAAACTATATAATCAATGAAAAATCAGATGCCATTTGAACAATTTAACGATAGTTACCTGAAAAAAATATTACAAAATTCAGAAAATTTGAATAGAGCTTACACATCTGCTTTCTCAAAAATTTCTGGGCAAATTAGCGGGATAGATCAGAGATTTACTGGCAGGGCAAGGCTATTGCCCTACTCTGAATTATTAGAAAATTTATCTGGTAAATCAAGACTGTTTGCCTACTCTGAATTATTAGAAAATTTATCTGGTAAATCAAGACTCATGCCACAAGATAAGTTAATACAAAATAATTTATATATAGATTTAAATAAACAAATTTCTAGTTGGCAAAAACTGCTTCAGCCTAGTGTAGATATTTTGCAGCCGTCTCGTCAATTAAAGGAAATCTTACTTGCTTCAAGAGTATTGGGATAAGAGTTTCACAGAAGTTACACGTCAAATTCAAGAACTAAACCTATTTAGTAAAAATCCAGCTTTAGTACGAAATTTATTAAAACCTTCAAGGGTTTATACAGATTTTGTAGAGAAAACCTATCAACGTCTAGAGCAAAGTACAAGTGAAAAAGTTGATTGGGCTTTAGAGACTTCTTTACATTTAGCAGAAGATCAATTATTAACTGCATCTGAGACTTTAGTTAATATTATTACTGTACCAGAAGATGAGGAATTATCTTTACATGAGATATATTTATTATTACCAATTGTTCAACAAGATGAATTAATTACTATTGCAGAATCCTGTGAAGAAGAGGACGAGGAGGCTCTAATACTACTTTCTCCTGCTGCCCAAGCATTTGCACAGGTAAATCGAATTTGGAAATTAATTGTTCAATGTAATGAGGTAATGCAAATTAAAGAACAAAAAGAAATGTTCAAACCAACAACTAAGCTTCTAGAAGCTTGTACAAATTTACATTGGATAATACCTCAAAATAAACTGAGTTTTGCAGATTTTATAGATTGTTTCTATTTTACCTTTTATGAAGGAGCAGGAAAAGATAACTTACGCTTTTTAATTAAGCACGGTGGTGTACTAGATGAAAAGGTAGATTGTGATTTTATTTGGTGTATCAAGCATTTAAGAAATAAGTGGCTACGTCATGATGCAGATCATGGAAAAGAAACAGATATCAAAAAGTCTTGGAAAGATTTGTCTGATAAATTCAAATGGCTTGGTCTAAACCATGCACCTATTAAAGAAGATCACTTTCGTCTATTACATCATTCCTTGTTAAAAGAAGCAGAGTCTTTCCTAGAAAAAATTTTGGGAAAATTGATGTAATAGAACACCACCCTATACAATTGAAATTCTGTCAAGCTATTGCCTGATCAGAAAATTTTAAGGCTTTGAGCTTCCTGTTTATGGCTGGATCATAATAGGCACTGCGCCTTTTTCAGAACCAATAATTACAAGCTTAGAATTATTAGATTGAGCTAGCTTTTCTGTGGCTTCAATCGCTCGTAATTGTAACACTTGATTAGTCAGTCCGCCAGAGATAATTTTTTGAGAATCAGCTATACCTCGCGCTTCAATCAGCTTTCGTTCTGCCTCTTGACGCTCTTTCTCTAAAACAAATTTCATCTGCTGATTTTCTTGCTCTGTCTTGAGTTTGTTTTGAATTGCAGCTTGTAGAGTATCAGGCATTTTGACGTTTCGTAAAAGAGCTTCCTCAACGATAAAACCCAAAGCTGGTATCTCCTGGGTGAGTTGTTGGTCAATTTTTTGGGCGATTTCTTGGCGTTTGGTAGAGTAAATAGCGCTGGCTGGGTAGTTTGCCGTGATGGTGCGGACAGTAGAGCGGAATCTGGAAATTACCAGTTGTGTTTCATCAGTTCCAATTGTTTTATATACTGTAGCTGCCTTTTGCGGATCGAGCTTGTACTGAAGACTGACATCAAGATTTAGG
>CAXUOL010000272.1:2832-8325 GCA_964252435.1 uncultured Nostoc sp. | reverse complement strand
TGCTTCTCCGTAGGAGTATGCGGTTCGTTTTTCCGTTACCTGTGCGTAAGTCCTAGAATTAATTGTTATTTTGGCGTGGACATAACGCACCCTACTGGACTAACACAGCTAAAATAGTGCAATAGAAAATGTTTGTAGTTGCGCTTTAGCGCTAAACAAAGCTAAAGTCTATCGCAACATTTAAGGCTTGACACGCTACTAGTGACCTTTGATAAGGGAAGGGAAACTGTGGGAATCATAACTAATTATTCAGACATTATTAAGTAGTCGGACAAAATTAATTACATAATGTGATTGCGAGTGTAACGAAGTGAAACGAAGCATAAGTCTTTCGTACACGCTTCGCAAACGCAAGGAGTTGGGATTGCAACTCTTGGAGACGCTTTGCGAACACTTCGTACCCTTCTCTACGAGAGGCTGCGCCAACGGGAACGTCAGGGGCGAACGCAATGACTGTAAATATTTTTGTCCAGCTACTTATTATCAGAATAATTAGAAGTATCTAAGCTTCCACAAAAGGCTTCGCTGCCACAAAAGGCTTCACGCTCCACTTGGGATCCTTGACCTGGGCAATGGACTGACTAGTTTGCACGAAGCCATTCATCTTCCAAATTAAGTTCTCGCCGCTTACTTTGTTACGCCAGAGGATATCAGATTTGCCATCATTGTTGAAGTCACCAGTACCTACAATTTGCCAATTGAGATCCTTCATCTGGGTAATCAACTGACTAGTTTGCACCGAGAAGCCATTCATCTGCCAAATGACGTTCTCGCCGCTTGCTTTGTTGCGCCAGAGGACATCAGTTGTACCGTCACCGTTGAAGTCACCATTACCTGCAATTTGCCAGTTGGGATCCTTCACTGTGGTTAAAGAGTTAGGTTGTTGCGAAAAGTCCTTCATCAGTTGCCAAACCACATTTTGCCCAGTGTCACTGTTGCGCCACAGCAGATTGGGTAAGGTCTCCGTCACACTGGTGTTGAGGGCAACGGTTGTAGAAGCGATCGCCGTTGTACTACCATTGGTCATTGTGTTAACCATGACTCGTGTGTTGCCATTCGTAAACCCAGAGTTATAGGAGTTATCAAGGGCGCGTACTGTTAAGGCAGGGGGAGTGCCATTATAGCCAAATACTGGGACAAAACGCACCAGTGTACTAGCAGAAAGCGCCAGAGCAGTGCCATCATCGGCAACAGTACCGACGTTTGCCCAGGTCGTGCCATCAATCGAGTATTGCCATCGACCTTGTGTGCTGCTGTTGGCAGTGTTGGCAACGATCGCCAACCCACTCAGACTGGCGCCTGTATCAATGTCACTAAATAGACTGCTAAATAAGCTAGTCAGGGTGCTACCGTTGGGGTTGGTGGCGTTTTGGGTTACGGCTGCCAGCATTGCATTGCCAGTCAAGCTGGGGGCATCGTTGACCGCGTTCACGGTGATGGTGAAGGTTTGCTTGGTTGAGGTGTTCTTGCCAGCGTTATCAGTGCCGCCGTTGTCAGTTACAAGAATATCGAAGGTGGAGGTACCAAAGGCGTTAGCAGCTGCTTGATAGGTGAGGGTGCCATTGGCTGCAACAGTAGGAGCCACGGTAAACAAGCTAGCGTTGCTGAGGTTGCTGACGGTGTAGGTGGCAGTTTGTTCGGTTTCGGGAGTGTTACCAGGGTTAAAGGTAGCCCAGTTGCTCACGGTTTGCAGTCCACCATCCTCCAAAGTCGTCACGGGGTTGGTGGCGGTGAAACTGGGGGTATCGTTAACGGGAGTAATATTGATTGTGAGGTTAGCGTTGGCAGTTTTGGCGGGTTCGGGTGTGTTGCCGTTATCGTTGATGCTGATTCCCAAAGTGAGGCTGGTGTTGGAGTTCGGCGCCGTTAGATAGGTTAGTTTGTTGGCTGCAATGAAGGCGTTGATGTTAGCGATCGTGCCGTTCAGGGTGAGGTTACTTGGTGTGCCGCCGACGGTGACTCCGCCGCTCTCCATAGCAGCCAAGGTTCCTGTCGGTACGGTGAAGGAGGCAGTGACTTTGCCATCACCCGCATCGACATCGGCAAAGCTGATGCCTGTGATGGCAGTGGCCACGTCTTCTACGACGGTGACGCTCATAGAGGGATTGATCGTCGGGGCCTGGTTGGGTGGCTTAACGGTGACAGTGGCATTGCCAGTCAATTGCAGGGCTGGATCGCCTTCAAGCCCACCATATTCAACAACATAACCGGAAATGGAACTAGAGTTGTTCGGTAGGTCATTCCACTTCCCGTTCAGCAGGAATTGACCATAATCTTCATCGCCTGAATTGTTTGGCTCTATATCATTCCAGTTGTTATATCTTCCAGCCACTGGAGAACCATTGCCGAGTCCCTGCCAAAATTGCTGACCAGCTTCAGGACCCGTGACCCAGCGCCATTCGCCTTCTACTGCCGCGTCGCTGGCTCCCAACCAGCCCTCCCCTTGAAGCTTGCTAGAGACAAAGCTGCTTTCAGCCGCAGATGTAACAGTCACTAAATAGCCCTGGAGTCCAAAATATTTGTGAGTTGCGGCTGCATCGCGAGCCGCTGTCCAGGAAATGCTGCCAGCATTGACGAATTCGTAGAAGTGACCATTATCAGGGTTTGCCAGGTTTTTGCCCAAGGCAAACTGGATGGCGCGATCGCCCACTGTGGGATTTTCACTGATATTGCTGTAGGTTACTTTTCGTAGTGCCCCCTGGTAAGTTGCAGCCGATGCGACACCCATGAAGGACAGAATGCCCGTAGTGGTGTTGTAACTCCAGGTCAAGCCGTCGATCGTGCCACTGGTGCCGTTTTGTCCTGCAATGCCAAGTCGATCGTTCATATCAAAGTTAGTGCCAATCGAGACTCTAGCTCCGTCGAGACCTTCACTGTCAGAGTCAGTCACGGTCAAGTTAGGGGCAACCAAGCCAGGGGCAGCATTCGCTGTATAACTGCTGGTGTCAGAAACAGTGAGAGTGTATTCCAGTGTTCCTTGATAGCTGTTTAGAACATCAGCACTGAAAATTGGGGAGCTTTCAATTGTTCCTGTTGCAACTTCCAAATTCCAGTCGCCGCCTAGAGAACTGTTACCTGTCAGGTCATCGGAGGCAGCGACATCTGCCCCAGTAATCTGACTGATGTTTTGGACAAACGTTTGACCGAGTTGGCCTTCGGCAACGTTACAGCCATAGAACAAAATATCCGCATCGTTGGTCAGTGCTTTGCTCCAGGTCTTTAACTGGGCTGCGTACTGAGGCAGATTGATCGAGTTAAGGGCGCTGCTACCAAAATCCACTCCCCCCGCTTCCCCGTGGGAAACGATATACAAACTGGCGATGTTTTGCCGCCCTAGCAGGGTGTTAGTAATCTGGGTAACACCATCCTGCCCTGGGTCAAGTACATGGATCTCTGTGCCCGGAGTTACACCTGCCAGCAACTGCTGATAGTCCGTCACTGATTTATCGACAAATAAGAGAGATTGGTTGGATTGTCCCAGTCCCGTTAAAGAAGTTGTCAAACTGCCTTCGTCCAAGACAGGTGCAAGGCTGTTTTTAGACAGCACATCAGTAGAAGACGTACCCGACTGGGGAAGCTCAAAAGACATTGTGTTTATCTCCAGGAAGAAAGCAGAAGACAACATCATAACCACATAGTACACAGATGATATCCGTGTAAAACAGAAATAATATTACTTTTGTCAATAAGTCTTTTTACTTAAAAACCTATAGCTAGAAAAGTATAAAATATGATTATTTGTTTAAGCAATAATGCTTAAGTGCAGACAGCCTTCTCTAAGAGACATTACCCGAACGGCATTGCCTACCGAAAAATTATGTTTCCGCTCCGATTTTGAACAAGGTTTTAAGTACTATTGCTTATTGAAAAATGGTATATAACCCAATACGGTTCAGTTAAGGCTAAAACTCTTTATCAAATTAAATTTTTTGAACGAACCGCATACTCATATAGAAAAGCAAGCTAGCAAGAGCGTCTCTTAGAGAAGCCAGCTAGAGGCAGTTGATATGATAATATGCTCCATATTCTCCTGAGGCGGAGCTTTCCTTGCTTTACGAAGTGATTCTTGGAATCCCATCGGCTTTTAGCCGTGGGAGGATGTCAACTCATACGAACCATTAACTGATAAGTTCTGCGACTATGGCAGTTTGCAGTTGAGTCCAATACAGACCTAACCCCCAATCCCTTCCCTTGAAGGCAAAGGGAGCAACATTCCAAGCTTCTCGCTTAAGAGGAGAGAAGCTTGGAGAGAGATCAAAACTGTACTGCACCCAAGCGAAAACCCCTATAACTCCTGTAAGTTGTTTAAATTTCGTAGAAAATAGTTTTCTGGCTAATGCTCAATGCCCATCATGAGTGCTTTTAGCGGTAGCTCGGCGTTTAGCCCGTACCGAGTAGAAAATCTCACTTTTTTATTCAGAACTGGGAATGCAAAAAAGAGGAACTGTTTTGCCCAATGCTCAATTAATCAGTAAATCTTATGTCAGAATCAACTCCCATTACCCCAGACCCTAACCCATCTGAGGCACTAGACTCAGTAGTAAATAATCCTAATGAGCAAGCGATGGCTTTGCCAACGCCAGGGGCGAACGCATCTGCCGATCGCAGTGCGAAAACTAGGCAGATGCTGGGGATGAAAGGTGCAGCGCCTGGGGAAACTTCAATTTGGAAAATTCGTTTGCAGCTCATGAAGCCCATTACCTGGATTCCCCTAATTTGGGGCGTAGTCTGTGGTGCGGCTTCTTCTGGTAACTATACCTGGACGCTGGAAAATGTGTTGAAAGTAGCAGCCTGTATGTTACTGGCTGGGCCATTGATGACAGGTTATACCCAAATCCTCAATGATTACTACGATCGCGAAATCGATGCCATCAATGAACCTTATCGCCCCATTCCCTCTGGGGCAATTCCCCTATCCCAGGTAATTATTCAGATTTGGGTATTACTGATTGCTGGTATTGGTTTGGCATTTCTGCTTGATGTGTGGTCTGGTCATGAATTCCCGACAATTACAGCGATCGCGATTATCGGTTCTTTCATCGCCTATATTTATTCTGCACCTCCCCTGAAACTCAAGCAAAACGGCTGGCTAGGTAGCTACGCCTTGGGTGCAAGCTACATTACCCTACCTTGGTCTACAGGACACGCTTTGTTTGGGGAACTGAATTCCACAATTGTGATTTTGACAATGTTCTACAGTTTGGCTGGATTGGGTATTGCCATTGTCAATGACTTCAAGAGTGTAGAAGGCGATCGCCAGTTAGGATTAAATTCACTACCCGTAATGTTTGGTATCACCACCGCAGCATGGATTTGTGTAGTGACAATTGATGTCTTTCAAGGATTGATTGCAGCTTATCTCGTCAGCATCCACGAGAATTTGTATGCAGCAATACTAATACTCTTAATCATTCCGCAAATCACCTTACAGGATATGTATTTCCTGCGCGACCCTGTGAAGAATGATGTTAAGTACCAAGCCAGCGCCCAACC
>CAXUOL010000272.1:0-2732 GCA_964252435.1 uncultured Nostoc sp. | reverse complement strand
TGGTTGCCAATTTTTTACCGATAATTACCGTCTTAAATGTACTGTACACCCATCTATTGCCAATACAGAAGAAGCGATCGATTGTTGTGACTATCAACCGAAGACAAATCCTTATCTCTATTAGGGCGATGAAAGAGAATAACTCCTAACTCCTAACTCCTAACCCCTAACTCCTAACCCCTAACTATTGCCCAATTTCTAGCAAGATTTTCAAAACACCCCGACCCTGAGCGTGTTCAAAAGCTGCAAGCCCTTCAATCAGAGGGTAAGTGGCATGAATCAGAGGTTGCACGTCAACTTTTCCTGTGGCTAGTAGCTGGAGAGCCGGAGTAAACGGGCCACAACGGGAGCCGATGAGAGTGATTTCATCCACTACTAAAGAAGAAGCATCTAGGCTGAGGTTGCCAGCATAAGTACTTTTCAGTACAAGAGTACCACGGGGACGTAGGGCGCGGCGGGCGATCGCAAATCCTTCTGGGTTGCCGGTGCATTCTACTGAGATATCGAAATATCCATCTGTAACAGCGTCAGCTAGACTCGTTTTTATCCCCCGTGCCTCTAAGTTAGCCAGTTTATCTCGATGACGACCCACAGCTAAGAGTTCACAGCCAGTTAGAGCTAGTGTCTGGGCTACCAACTGCCCTAGTTTGCCATCTCCAACCACTAGCACCCGATCGTTTGGATGCAATGGCACTTGCTGCTGAATTTCCAAAGCTGCTGCTAAAGGTTCAGTAAATGTTGCTACTTCTGTCGGCACATTATCAGGTACGGGATGCAGGTTCTCCACCGGCAAACAAAGATATTCACTAAAGGCTCCATTGCGGTTGACAATACCCAGAACTGTACGATTTTCGCAGTGAGTTGGTTGTCCACTACGACAAAACCGACAATGCCCACACACAGCGTTGATTTCTCCAACTACGCGTTGATTAATTAAGTTTTCTGGCCCTTGTTCAACAATGCCGACAAATTCATGCCCCAAAATACCAGTGTAGGGATAGTAGCCTCTGAGTAGTTCCAGGTCAGTGTTACAGATACCTGCACGCAAGACGCGTACTAAGGCTTCTCCTGGTGGCGGTTCAGGAACGGGAATATCCGTACGTAATTGCAACTGGTTGTTCTCAAGCCAAAGTCCTTTCATTTCTCTTCATATCCTTTACCTAATTAGTTGTCATACCACTTTGAAAATGTTTACAAATATAATAGAGGTATACATCTGTACCTCCATACCCACACCTATGTCTCTGTAGAAGGTATTTCTTTAATTTTGGTTACATCAACTTTGCTTAACCAAGTAACTAAGTCATCTGAGCCAAGTGCAATCTCACTTCCCAAGGTTTTGATATAGAGAAGTCCATCACTGATAATTAAATCTCTAATTGGATACCATGAATCTCGTGTTTTAATCAGAAGTTCCAATGGAATCCCTGGTCTTGAAGTATACTTGCGATATTTCCACCAGGCTCGCCATAGAATGACACATTTAGTACAGTGCATCTGATAGCCTTTGGGAACTTCGCAGTATTGATAGTGATAGAAACCTCGACTATCTATTTCTCCTTTAAGGATATAACTATATTCTGCTAATGCCTGATTTATCAATTCCCATTGGGATGATTTTGAAGAAATCGAGAATTCAGATAGGGTGTTAGATAGTTGAGCAGTGGCAATTACGCCTTCGGATTTTGCTGTCAGTTGGTTGGTTTTATATACTGTTTGCGCTGTCAAAACAGGATTTGACAACAAAACATCTTTTTTTTGGATAGAGTTTTGCACAAACTCTCGAATTAAATCTAGATTAGATAACATAAAATTATTTATACTAAATTAACCAGTGTGATGAAAGCCACAACACTACTTAAATTAATAACTACACTGATCTTGCGCTTAAATCAGGATTCTTACTAGCTTTATTTATACTCAATTCTTTGTTTGACTAGGGTTTTGTTAAGTTTAATGTCGGGTATGCAATAGTCCGCTGGGCTGATTGACAAAACAACTATTTTCAGGTAATAGGCTGCAAATTAAATTTTTATGCCTTCGAGAAAAGGTTGAAATACCGAAACTAATTCGGGACGACTAACCACAAGGGTGGGAAAAGAGCGATCGCTATAATCTTCTTTGGGTGACAACGGAAACGGCTCTGAGTTAAGCGATGCCCAGACCCCACCAGCAGCTTGGACAATTACCCAAGCCCCGGCTAAGTCCCAAACTTTTGGTGTCGCCTCAATACCACCCAGAGTAGCCCCAGTGGCAACTGTCAAAAAGTTATAGCTAGCTACACCCAACATCCGAATTTTGCAGGGAAAGCCGTTCTGGATAACTGCCGTGCTGCGGGAACAGAGGTTAAAAAAGTGATTGTTGCTAGGACTATCTATACTAGTGTGGATGGGATGGTTATTGAGAAATGCTCCTGTTGGTGTTACTAAACCAGATGAACCTGCCCAGAAACCATGGAAAGCTTGATTCAAGGTTGGTGCGTAAACATAACCAAAAATGGGTGTGCCTCGATACAGTAAACCCAGAGAAATTGTCCAGATGGGAATACCGCGTGTGAAGTTGGTTGTACCATCTAGAGGGTCAATTACCCAGCACCACTCGGTACCGGGAAACGACTGATCGCTCTCTTCGCTCAAAATGCCGTAGCCAAGGAAACTAGAAGCGATCGCATCCCGAATTTCCTGATCTGCCCATTTATCTGCTTGCGTCACCAAACTACCATCAGCTTTTTG
>CAXUOL010000271.1:1813-8330 GCA_964252435.1 uncultured Nostoc sp. | reverse complement strand
ATTGTGATTAATCCTGAGTATGCTCAAGCTTATTACAATCGGGGGATTATTTACAAAGAGCTTCAAAAATGGGGTTTAGCAGTAGCTGATTACACCAAAGCCATTGCGATTAATCCTCAGTATGCTACTGCTTACAACAATCGGGGGAGTCTTTACTCTGAGCTTCAAAAATGGGAATTAGCCCTAGATGATTACAATAAAGCCATTGCGATTAATCCTCAGTTGGCTACTGCTTACGGAAATCGAGGGTTAGTTTACTCTAAAAAGGGTGAAAACCAAAAAGCTATTCAAGATTTACAGCAAGCAGCACAACTTTTTCTAGCTCAAGGAAGGACTGCTGATTATGAAATGGCTATGAATTTTTTAAAAGAATTGCAAAAATAAAGATTGTGTCGCGTGTGGTAAAAATTCAATCCCCATCCCCAATCATTTATTAGTAATTTGCTCAAATTCTGCAATAATCTGCTGTACTTCTTGATATCTTGAATCTTTTATTTATTCAAGAATACGCACCGCTTTCCTATATGATTATATGTTTTTAATAATCTGACTAATATTCAAATTGAATGACGCGCTTTATACATGACAAATTCGCCAAAGACTATCTAGAAGAACTACTAAAAAATTACGGAGAAGTCAAGGCATCAGAAAAAGTTGCAGGAGAGATTAAAGAAATCGATGTTTTATTCACTCCTAATAAACAGCAAAACTCTAATTTACAAATCCTGGGTTTGCTAGGCAGATTTGCTGAAAATCCAGCGATAATTGAACCCTTCCGCAATCCAGCTTCTACTGATGAAATATGCGATTGTGTTCTCAAATTATTAGAAGTCAAGGCTTTGCTGCGACGAGAAGCTAAAGCCAATAAAACCAAACTTCAGGACTCAGAAATTCCCCAATTGTGGGTTCTTACATCTACCGTATCGGAAACTAGATTATCTAGCTTTGGAACTGTGCAAAAACCAGGTTGGTTATTAGGAGTACATTTTCTCCCAGATGCTTGGCGGACAGCAATTGTGGCAATACATCAACTACCACCAACACCAGAGACGTTATGGTTGAGGCTTTTAGGTAGAGGCGGCGTACAGTCACAAGCGATTATCGAGTTGCAAGCGTTACCATTAAATCATCCATACCAAACAGCCGCACTGGAATTAGTTTATAACTTACGAGAAAACTTAAGAATAAATCAACAATTAGAAGCTGACGATCGGGAGTTAATCATGCGACTAGAACCACTGTATCAAAGAAACAGAGAACAAGCCAAGCAAGAAGGAAGGCAAGAAGAAGGACAAAACTTAATACTGCGTCTACTCAATCGCCGTTTTGGTGAAATTGATGCTTCATTAATACAGCAAGTTCAAGGATTATCAATTGAACAATTAGAGAGTCTAGGAGAAGCATTACTAGATTTTACTACTGTTGCTGATTTAGAAACTTGGTTCAACCAACAATCAGGATAAATAATCATCAGTAATAAAAATTGGGTACTGGTGTCTGAAAAAATTTCAATTACCGTCCCCAATCATTTATTAGCAATTTGCTCAAGTTCTACAATAATCTGCTCTACTTCTTGATATCTCGAATCTTTTCTTTCTTCAAGAATACGCGCAGCTTTTCTAAATGTCTGAATAGCCGTTTGCAAATCTCTCTTTCCCAGAGCTTGACGAGCTTTGTCCATTAATACTTCTAGGGATTCTTTCTGCTCAGGGGAAACAGTTGACGAATTGATAGGATTTTTGTCTGTTTGGCTATTCTCCACTATTGAGAACTTATTCAGATATATTATTTTTGCGTCTATTTTATCAACAGTTTCTAACAAATATGCCGCTTGTTTGTAGTCATTTTGATTTAAATAAACTAAAATTTTTTGCCAATAAAGCTCTCTAGCTTTCTTAAAGTTTTGGATTTTTTTCTGCTGTTCATCTTCCACTAATCCCCGTTGATAATAAGCTGCTGCATCTTGGGGATTAAGTTGAAGGACTTTATTAAAATCGGCAATTGCTTTTAGTTTATTTTCTTTAATTCTATCTTTGACTGTAACAGCACAAATAATTCGATAATCATCAACTTTTTTACAACCCGGTACTGTCCCATCAAGATTTAATGGCTTTCCTTGAGCATATTTAGTATAAATTAAACCCCGTTGATAATATGCCTCTGCGTTTTGAGGGTTAATCTGAATAGCTTGGGTAAAATCTAATAATGCTCCTTGATAATCTTGTTGATTAGCCTTTTGTATTCCTTGTATAAACCAGTTGATTGTTTGTGCTTGTAATTGTAGAGACTGAGAAGCCGATGCTTCAGCCTTTGGAATCATCATCCCAAAAGTTGTGAAGGTAGCAATTGTCAGACTTAGACAAGCAACAGGTAGATTTAGGTAGTGCATACTTAAGAGGAAAGGGGATTCTGAAAAGTTTTGGGCGAACAGAATTCGCTACTACACAAACAAAGTTCCTTCGGGTGAGGCTCGTGACGCTCAATGACTCGCTCTAAGCGAAGCTATGCCGTTCGCGTTAGCGTCTCCGGAGGAGAAGGCTTTACGCAGCGCTATCGCGTAGCGTCTCTCCTTGGGAGAAGACTCGCTAGCGCTACGCTAAAGCCAGTCGCCTGATCGGTAAACCCTCCCGCAGCGCTGGACTCACCGCGTTGCCGACGCTCCTACGTCGCTACCGCTGCGCTAACACCACCGCGTGGCTCCTCAACCTACAATTTTTTTTCATAAGAGTCATAAAAACGCACTAATCGCTTGACTTATTACAAAGATTATGTTTAGCTTCATCTAAATTTTGATGACTGTTCAAATAATCATATAACCAGTGACAACTACGCTGTTGTAAATCATTAATATCCAGATTCCATACAATTACCTGATTGACATCTACTGAAGTGATAATGTTCCCATCAGAACTAAAATTCACTTCTGAAATATTACTTCGATGTCCTTGAAGGGTATAAAGTCGTTTCCCTGTCAAACTCCAAAGATTGATTTTATCTGCACTCGCTGAAATTAATATTTGATTGTTAGGACTAAAGCCTACACTATAAACGCTTTCGTTATGCTGTAAACTGCGTAACAATTTACCACTCTCGCTATACCAAAGTTTGACTGTTTTATCAATACCAGCAGTAGCAATTACTTTTCCATCTGGACTAAATATTACAGATGCAATATTATTTTGATGTCCTGATAAAGTTTGTAATAATTTCCCCTCCAAATTCCACAGCTTTACTGTTTTATCTCCAGCAGTCGCCAAGGTTTTACTATCTGGACTAAAGTTAATCTTCGTAATCAAGTCATAGTTTGTCTGCCAACTTTTTAATAATGTTCCTTGTAAATTCCAAACTTTAACTTTTTTGTCAATTCTCCCAATGGTTGCAATATTTTTACCATCTGGGCTGAAACTCACATCTTGGATCGGGTCATATATGTCAAGTATACTGTTATTAGCTTTCTCGTGTCCCTGCCAACTGTTTAAGAGTTTACCATCAAGATTCCACAGCTTAATTTGATTATCTGCGCCAATTGTGACGATATTTTTACCAGTTGGGTGAAACAGTACTTTGATAATTTTTCCCTCGTGTGCATTAAAGCTTCCTAGCAAATTACCATCACGCTGTCGGAGGGTGACAATACCTTGTTGATTACCAACTGCAACAGTTTTACCATCGGGGCTGATACTAACACTATTACCTGGAAAGCTAGGTAAAATACCCTGCAAATGCCAAAGTTTAATTATTTTGTCAGCACTAGCAGAAGCTATAGTTTTTCCATCTGGGCTAAAACTCACTTCCGATGCTTTACCCCCATGTCCTGAAAATGTGTAGATTAGGGACGGTGAATTAGATTTATCATCTCTGGGAATACTCCAAACTTTTACTGTATCATCTGCACTTGCAGAGGCTATGAACTTACTATCTGGGCTAAAATTAACATCTAAAATTTCATTATTATGACCATCTAAGGTATGCAATAATTGACCTGTAAAATCCCAAACTTTTACAGTTTTATCTTTGCTAGTAGAGGCTATAAACTTACTATCGGGGCTAAAATTCACACTTAAAACTTCATTACTATGACCTTGTAACGTTTTTAAAGCTTTGCCTTCAAGGTTCCAAAGTTTCACAGTTTTATCAGCACTTGCAGTAGCAAGAGTTTGTCCATCTGGGCTAAAATTTACACTCCAAATTCTTTGGTTGTGGGCGGGAATCGTTCTGATTAATTGTCCATCCAATGTCCACAGTTTTATTTGCCCTTTACGGTTAGCAGTTGCCAGAATTTTACCATCTGGACTCAGAGCGATCGCCCCCAATCCATCCTTCTCTAATAACCTAAAAAATGGTTGATTTTCAAATAAATTTGTGCTATTATCATACCGCCAAAAACTGATAGTGTTATCGAAGCTGGCAGTAATGAGCAATTGATTATTTTGGCTAAAAATTACGCTAAATACGCCATCTCGATGACCTGCTAGTGTTTGCAATAACCGTCCATTTCCTCGCCAAATTCTGATGCTAGCATCTTGACTAGCTGAAGCTAAAAATTGACCATCGTAGCTAAATTTGACGCTGGTAACTTCACCTTCATGTCCTGTGAAGCGATTGTATTCTCGAACCTGGTTAATATTTTCCAAAATAGATGTGGATAAACCTATCTTAGTTTGGTAATCTAATAATTTTAATTCCTCTAAATTTTTGATGACTTTCAATGTGGGGATAAATGCTTCAACTTCATTCCCGGACTTTAATAAGACTTTCGCAGACAGATTGAGGGCTTTTAGTTCATTAATTTGTGCTTGTTGTCGTTGAAAGAAAGCCACACCAGCTAATAGTAACGCCCCTACTAAGCCAGTAGTTAATAGGATAATAGTTCTTTTTCTAGCAGCATTCTGAGCTTGATGTTCTCTATTGCGTAGTTCTAAACTTAAATTAATAAAACTTCGCTCAGTAGCATTAATTTGAGTGGTGCGTTGCAGCAACCATTCCTCTGCATCAATTAAAGGTTTGCCTCGTAACAATGCTCCGACATCTTGATTACTATTTTCCCATTGTTTGATTAATATCCTTAATTGCTCTTGCCAACGGCGAAATTCTCCATCAATTTGCATCCATTGCTTCAATCTTCGCCAGTTTTTGATTAATGCCTCATGAATAATTTCTACAGTTTCAACGTTGGTAATTTCATTGCGATTTGTCACCAATAACCGCGCATCAGCTAACCGTGTAACTAAATTCCAGTTTTCTTCTCCCACCTCCTCACGATTGGCTAAACGGCGGATATCTGCGTTGTTATCTGTGGATTGTACCAGCTGAATAAATATTTGTTGTACCCTTTCTTTATCTTCTGAATTCAGTTGAACATAGACTGATTCTGCATGGTTGGCTAAGGCAGTTTCCACACCTCCAATATCTGCATAGGCTTGATGAGTCAGCCATCCTTGCTGTTGTTTTTGCCACAACTGAGTTAAGGTAAATTCCAGCAAGGGTAAGTGGCTAGGAGAATCCAATACAACATTAATGAGGCGTTGAGTTAATCCCGGTTCTAACTGCACATTGAGGATTTGCGCCGGTTGAGTGATCGCAGTTTCTAATTCTAAGGCATTCATGGGCCTTAAGTTTACCTGAGCATCCTGCAACACATCGGCAAAAGGACGGTAGGATAAAGCTTCGCCAAAAAAGTCTGCCCGCAGGGTTAAAACTAAGGTAAAGCCAGGAACACTCTTCACCGCATTCAGAAGATTATCTAAAAAGATTTTACGTTGCTCGGTATCCTGACAAAGGGTGTAGAGTTCTTCAAATTGATCGGCAATCACAACTAAGTGAGACTTGGGAGCAGCCGTAATGATAGATTCTAAGAAGTTTTGTAAGGCGCGATCGCTATTTCTTAACTCCACTTCCAGTTCTAACTCAGCCAATCGATAATTAGGGATTGGGCTATTCTCCCTTGTCTCCCCAGTCCCCAGTCTCTGAGTAAGTGCGATCGCTAAAGATTCTAATGGATTATTCCCAGGACGAAAGGAAATAATCTGCCAATCATAGCTTCTATCTCGCTTTAGTTGCGGAATCAACCCCGCAAACACCACTGAAGATTTACCGCTTCCAGAAGCGCCAACCACTGCTACCAAATGCTTTTTCTTCACCGCAGCAACTAACTGTTGCGTCACCGTTTCTCGTCCATAGAAATAGGGTGCATCTTCTTCTTTAAAAGCAGCTAACCCGCGATATGGACAGTTAGCAACTGAACCCATACTCTGCCAAGTGGGAGGTGTTGCTAACAAATTCTGTACAATTATTGGCAACCAACTAGCGCAAGGATAATCTGTTTCTAAACCCTGTAATTTTTGCCGAGCAATATTAACAGATTGATAGAAAGATTTCCTCCTGGTAAACTCTTGGATAAAATCTTTTAAAAACTCATGTGCTACCTTATCTGGTACTGGTTCGCGCATCACAATCACTTGGGGAATATGCAAACTTTCTAACTCCGCTGCAATTCCTAAGCCATCACAGGAGTTAA
>CAXUOL010000271.1:0-1713 GCA_964252435.1 uncultured Nostoc sp. | reverse complement strand
GGAATATGCAAACTTTCTAACTCCGCTGCAATTCCTAAGCCATCACAGGAGTTAAAAAAAGCTAACTGTAACCCTCGCCTGACTGCGGTTTGCAGTCCATACCGCAACTCATCCATTGTTAAACTATCGCTGCGGTTGAGAAAAATTCTGCCCTTTGTTGACTCTGTGCGACTATGCCCAGAAAATAAGAGAATATCCCAACCTTTTTCATCCCAAAGGTGTTTGTTGAGTTCTACAGGTGTTGGTTCAACTAAAACAATTACTTCAGCTGCTTGGCAGTATTTTTTTAAGAGTTTCTCGTCTTCAGCAACGTTAATTCCTTCACTATTACCCAGGATAATTAAAATGCGAGTATTTAGGCGATCGCTTTTTTTCAAACGTTGGGCTGAAAGCGAACTAAAAGCTACCTCTGCATGAGGATAATACTCAAATAAATCCCAGAAATGCCAAGGTAATTTTCGCAGTTGAGTTTCATTGGTGCGAATAATTACTCGCACTTCATCAGCAGTAGTTAATTGTGTTAAACATTGCTCTTTAACAAGCCGGAATGAATCTGCTTGCAACCAAGTAATAAAATTTTGCCTGATAATGTCTGCTTTAGCGTGACATTCTTTTTTCAGAGATTGAAACCTGACATTAGTAATCTGTTCTTTTTTTGGTTTAATGCGGTATCCATCCAGACTGCGATAACTGTTAGACCAATCTTGATAAATATCAGGTAGAGTGGGAAGCGGCGGTAATTTTAATGCGTTGTCACTTAGCTCAACATCAGGAAGCGAAGCATCTTCACCAATTGCTAAACTAACACGGAAGCCCTCATAAAAGTCACCATCCAGCTTGAGGACGACTAACTTGTTCATAGTCTTACCACTCCTACCCCCGCAGAAAACCTCTATTCTGAGTTCGGTTTGCTAGGCAACATTTTACGCGAATGGCTGAGATTGTCACAAAAGTTTACTCTACGTAAATGGCGATCGCATTACCATTCTCCAATTGTCCTACACATCCGAGCGCCTCTGAATCGAAACCACATTACATAGCTGTTCGGGTGTCGTTTATTTGCTCAATAGCTTGATCAACCTGTTGTAATATTCGCGTTTTATCCTCAGTTTGACTGAGGGTGGCGAACGGTAATAAACCAGGAGTATTCAAAAATATGTCGCTGGGTTGCTCCCAAAGACGAATAACGCCAAATTCATGACGGGTATTTTCTAAAACAAAAGCTGTTTGCTGGACTAATTCAGATGTGGTGGGTTGTAGGTAAATTACAACAGCGACATACGTTATCGAACATAGACAGGCATTATATCAGCCATGTTTTACGCCTCTTCATATTTAACGCAGCTGCGATAGCAAGGTTTGAATTTGAGAACTAGAGAGCAGTTTTTGAGCGTCATTAATTAAATGCTCACCCCAGGTATTTTCTTTCAAAAATTTAATATCCGCAAATTTTTTGTCTAACCTCAAGGCAATTTCAGCTAACTGATAGGCTTTTTCTGGCTCTCCTTTGTTATATAAAGCTATGGCAAGTGCGAGGTGAGGTTCAGCAAGTTTATCATTAAGTTGAATGGCTTGTTGCCATTCTTTAATAGCCTTCTCTATTACTCCTTGTTCATAGTAAATAGTCCCCAGGTTGATATAAGTTTCAGGCAACTCAGGACTAATTGCAATAGCTTTGTTGTAATCAGCTAGTGCTAATTCCCATTTTTTCTG
>CAXUOL010000270.1:0-8351 GCA_964252435.1 uncultured Nostoc sp. | reverse complement strand
AGAATATGGTGGACAGTTAGAATTACTCTACCGCCGTCGCTACGAAAGAGGAGATAAATCATATCTGCCGAATAAATGAAGCAGAACTGGGTAATTGTAAATTAGTAATCGGTAGTTAGGATTAGTTCATTATTTGTTACCAATTTTGTTCTAAAACTTTTGACTCTAATAGTATTCTAAAATGACGAATAGCTTTGTTCGCTACAGTTATTGAGGAAATATTCCATGACTATTTGGGTAAATGAGCAAATTGATCCGTCTGGGATGATTCATGCCTGTATTGCCACTTGTAATGAATCTCAAGCTAAAGATTGTCATGATTCTTTTGAGAATAATTTGACCGAGAGGCAAAAGGCAGCAGGTTGGGTAGCGCGATTGCGGATAGTCGATTCTTGGGATGAAGTGCCGGTGAATTCTTTAAAACTCAACTAATTGGGTGCTATAGAAATTAGGCTGCATAGCTGAAGTATCTCCTGGCAGACATAATTACTTTTGTTATTTTCTGCTTACTCCAACCTGCTTTGCTTTTTTGGGATTTTGATCGAACATATTTTATCTGCGTAGGCGTAGCCCGCCATAGGCATCGCTTGTCTACCACAAGCTGCATTTCTGCCAATGCCTACAGCGATCGCAGCAAATTCCATCAAAACAGGTTAATAAAGGATAAAATTCGGATTAAATTTCTCAAATTATTATTAACTGCTTCCCAAAAAAGTAACATATTATAGAAAAATGATGATTTTTCTTAACTTTTAAGAGGTATCATCTATACCGTAGATTAAATTAAAAAATTTGTATAAGCCGAATCAATTTAGTGAACTATCCCAAAGTTTACACTTCGGAGCAAGCCTGTCCCATTAATTTAGTTGGCGAAACAGGACAAGCGGTTCAAATTTCAATTCATGCTCCCAGCCAATATATCTGTGCCAACTGCGAACGGATATTACCAGATTGGAAACGGCAACCATTTTTACGAGTAGTGATTGTCTTACAGCAATCGCGTTATCAATTAGTCAAAAAGACAGCAGAAGTAGAGTCAGAGAAAGAACGCTTACGAGAAAAGTTTATGAGATTTGGCTGTGATTTAGCATTTAATCTGCGCGATCGCGGCTATTTAACTGACCTGATTGACCCTCGTACAGGCTATCCCTTACTTTCCCATCCCGGAGCAATCCCCCACGACGACACAGCAGTTGTCAAAGCTTTGCTCAACTATCCAGTGATTAAAAATCAATGCCGTGTGTTAGTTCATCCCGATTGGGGTGCAGCAGTTTATCCTAGTATTTTGATATCAGAAGCTCCCCCAATTGCGATCGAATGGGTTACAAAAGGCATAGCATCCATGCATGGGTGGAAAGAAATTAATTATTAGTCATTAGTCATTGGGTATGTAAAGACGTATATCAGCACTTGTGTCTCCAAACAAATCTTTCAAGAAGCTAGGGGATAATCGAAGCGATAGTGCGGCTTGTTACTTCTCTCTCATGAGTAGACGTTACGAAATCAAGCCAAGGATAATAGCTTTTAGTTCCTGTTTGGGTAACACTTAGGCTGATCGGTAGGTATTTCAAATTGATGACAATTTTACACACTACTGTCAGACTAAACTTTTAGCCCGTGCAAAAAGAATGGTACTTTAGCAGCATCTGCGGGAATTATATAACTATAACTATCGGGAAAAATCCTTTTCCCAACTTTCTGCATATAAGTAGATAGGTGGGGAAATTTATAACTATGTCCGTAGCGAAGGCTGCGATCACAAAGCGTGTCTTGTTGTAACTCAGCGAAGTGTTTGCGTAGCATCTCGTAGAGAAGCAATCGCAGGGGTTTCAAGCTTTGGCGTTGCTGAATCAAGGGATGATTCTTGTAGGGTGGGCGTCTCGCCCGCCCTGAAATACAAGGGACGGGCAAGATGCCCATCCCACAAAACTAGCAAAATCATCCCGCAAATAGCAACGCCAAAGCTTTTTATATCTCGTTAGATAGGTAGATTTATTTGTGCTTACCTAACTTATAACCAAGTTGATTCTGAGCAAAGTGAAATACTTTAGGACTTACGCAAAATAATGAAAAAACGAACCGCAAAGGACGCAAAGGACGCAGAGAAATAAGAGTTTTAGAGAGTTATTGCGTAAGTCCTGTACTTATTTCATCGTTATGCTCAACCACAATTCCCATAAATACCAAATTTCCCATACCTGATGCATGAAAATATTAATTCAACACCGTCATTACGACAATGAAATTAGTGGAGTTTTAACTTATATTTATTCTATTATTCCAGAGTTGGAAACTAGATTAATTGAAGTTAAAACTATTTCTAGCAGGCAAGATAATATCGCCAAATGGTTTAGTTATATTGTTTGGGCAGATATAGTACACATGAATTCAAATGACTTATTTTTTACTTTGTTATGTAAAACCTTGCGAAAAAAGATAATTATTAAATACCATTACTCCCTTTATCAATCTACTCATACTAGTTATGAGCAGATGAATTTAACGCAACGTTTAAAAGCTGAATTTAAACACACATTGCCAAAAGCTAATTATCCATTAAAGTGGAAATTACACACTTTTATCAAATGGGCACGCCTAACCACCCGGCTTTCTACTGCCTTCTTAGCCGATTATCATACAGCTTGTAGTAATTTTTTAGGAGAATCTTCTGCTTTTCCTTGGTCAGTTGATACTTTATATAATCCGATTGAAATCAAGTCGGAAAACCAGCTTAAAACTTTAGAAAATTTATCTCAGCTAGATAATTTTATTTTTGTCGGTAGATTAGCTACAGACAAAGGCGTAGATATTTTATTAAAAGCAGCGCGGATTTTACAAGATGAAAATAAAGAATTTAAAATTACTATTATTGGCGATGGCGAACAATCTCAGGAATTAAAACAGCTAACGGCTGATTTAGGAATTGTCAATAAAGTTAATTTTTTAGGTAAAGTTCCTCAAAAAGAAGTACTTCTAAAAGTTCAAGATGCTTTGGCTTTAATTGCTCCATCTCGTTGGCAAGAACCAGCAGGTTACGTAGTGTTAGAAGCCTCTAGCGTTCAAACCTGCTCAATTGTCTCAAAAATGGGAGGATTATCAGAAGTGGCAGGACCACACAGCCTATTTTTTGAAAATGAAAATGCAGAAGAATTAGCTAAATGTATGCGATACTGCTTAGACAATCCAGATGAAGCAATTAACCGGGGTTTTCAGTCCAGCCAATACGTTGCGGAAAAGTTTTCAGCTGCGCGTACTGTTGCTCGACTGCTGGAAATTTGTAGTGAACTTACTCCTAAAGCATTGATAACAAAATCTGATAGATAATTATCGTTACAGGGCAGCAACCCTGTAACAGGCTTATTGGAAGCTCTACCAATAGTGCATAAGCCCTTTCTTATGGTCCAGAAAACACAGCTTGTTCTACATCATCCCGACTAAGAGAATACTTGAATGAGCGTTGGATATCTTGTCCATTTTCCCCAGATTGAACATATCGCACTACAATTTGCTCAACATCAAGCCATAATTCAGCTTGCCAATTAGGTCGCTGTATACGCCAGCAATGCCTTTGTATTTCGTCTTGTTGACAGCCTTGATCTTTTAGCCACTGCTCAATTTGTGGCAGGGGATGATTATATAGAGGAGTATCAGAAGGAAGAAGAGCCATAGGAATTTTAGATTTTGGATTTTGGACTTCGTTGTGAGTACGACCCGACTGAGCGCTCGTCGAACGTCTCAGTCGAATGAGTTTGGATCGGGGAATTGTTTAATTTTTAATTATTCAGATAGGCAATTAGTTGCAACATATAGGTAATCTGCTGTTGTACAGATGCAGCTGATTGCAGTTTATGGGTTTGGAAAGCAGCCTCGCCACGAGTTAAGCCAATGGCAACTGCTAATAACAGACAACCTACAAATGTTAACACCAGCATAAATAAAGCAAATATTTCGCCCGATGATAAGGGGCGATCGCTCGCATCGAGGTAAGCTGATTTTGACCAGTTATACGAACGCGAGACGGGATGATTCAAATCAGGGGGTGGTTGAATTACTCCAAAGCGGGAATAGCCAATTTTTAAATCGTAGCTTAATCGGCGTTCTGGATGGCTAAGGGTGGCGTAGGCTTCGTTGATTTGCTGAAATTTGGGAGTGGCGATCGCAGTCGGCAAGTCTGTAGTATCAGGATGATAGAGTTTGCTCAGTTGCCGATAAGCGCGACGAATGTCAATTACCGATGCCCAGGGATGCAGTCCTAGCAGGGAGTAATAAGTTGGTTCGCTGCTTTGTGGCATTGCCCCGTTTTGATTCACGGCTGTTTGAGTCACCTTGCAATCAAGTTTTTTCTAGTATTGTAAACCTCTGCCCATTCCCCAGAGGAAAAAATAGCTGATGAGATTCTGGCATCATGCCCAAGCCTTTTATAGGTGAGGACTTGAATGGTTGTATTTATATACTGTACAATAGTATTCAGAGGGGCGAACGTCGAGCTTCATGCCGTGTGTCCGAGTAGTAATTCTACTTAGACCTAGCCCCTTTTAGCTTTTCAAGAGTTAATGGGTTGCGATCGCCATACCACTCTCCATAAGGTTTGTTGCGATTATCGTCCAAGTCCATAAATCGAAGAATGTAAGATCACCTGCTTCGTCAACAAAGTAGTAACGAAATTTAATTTCTGCTGACATGCACTGGAAGATAAAGGTAGATTTGACCTATTTTACGTCAACCTGAGATAATAGCCTCTAATTGTGCGATCGCCTCGTCTTCAACAGCATTGGCTTCATCTCTAAGCTCATAAACTCTAACCATTAATCGCCCAATTCTTTCCTGTTCTGGAAAAGGTACATCAGGGATAAGTACCAATCCTGCATCTTCCGGTGTTAGTTCATCAACTACACCACCATATATTCTTGCTTTCAATTGGTGTTGACCGTATGGAGTCTTCAAAAATATGGATAAAAAACCTGGATGATAAACGTTATCTATTTCATCCCTAACGGATTAAATCAGCACGGGGTTTAAAGGTTTCAATTTGCCGTAACTTTTCGTAAAGCTCCCGTTCTTCTTGACTAATATTTTTCGGTGTAACTATTTGAATTTCTACTAATTGATCGCCACGTTTACCGTCATCACTAGGATAACCTTTATTGCCTAATCGAAATTTTTGACCAGACCTAACTCCGGGAGGCGTGGTCATTTTCACAGGCCCATCAAGAGTAGGTGCTTCTACCTGTCCTCCTAAAACTGCCTCGCTAGGAGTAACAGGTACTTGGCAGACGATATTTAAACCTTCTAGCTTAAATAATCGATGAGGTTCAACGGTAATTTTTAAGTATAGATCGCCACCACCAACGCCTTGGTTTCGCAAACGGATGGTTTGACCTGTTACCATCCCTGGAGGCATATTAACTTCTAGCGATCGCCCATCTTCCAAACGAATCCGTTCATTACCACCTTGATAAGCTTTTTCTAGTGGAAGCGTTAATCTGGCTTCTATATCTCGACGGGTTGTGCGAGGTGGAGTGTTAACGGTGTAGGCAACTTTTGTTCTGGGGGAACGAAACGGATCGCTATTATTGCCATTACTGGAGTTATTTGCCGCACTCTTATTTTTGACACCGATAACTTGATTAATAAAGCTTTCAAAGTCAGAGAATTGGCTGGGATCTACGTCCTGATTGCCGTTGCGATCGCTAGCGCTACTCTGCCAAGTTTTAGCTTTTGGCGTTTGTTTATTGCCTGCAAAGCCTTTTTGCTTCCAGTAGCGGCTAAACTGGTCGTACTGCGATCGCTTGGCTGGATCGGAAAGAACTTCATAAGCCTCGCCAATATCCTTAAATTTCTCTTCAGATTCTTTGTTACCCGGATTAAGATCGGGA
Source organism: uncultured Nostoc sp. (assembly GCA_964252435.1). Taxonomy (GTDB): domain Bacteria; phylum Cyanobacteriota; class Cyanobacteriia; order Cyanobacteriales; family Nostocaceae; genus Nostoc. The sequence goes on along the minus strand of CAXUOL010000270.1, from coordinate 2,475 downwards.
TGATATTGCCTTGCTAACCGTCGATAAACCTTTTTAACTTCCTCACCAGAGGCATCTTTAGATACTCCTAAAATCTCGTAGTAATCGCGAAAGTTCGGCAAATTTTGCATAGTCAGTTATTTAAATTTTAGATTTTGGATTAATTAAAAGTGAGGAGTTAGGAGTTATGAGTTAGGAGTTGAAAGATTTATTTTTAACTCCTAACTTCTAACTCCTAACTTTTCTTATAACCAATCATTGTCTTCTTCATCATCCCAGTTATCTTGGTAGCTGGGGCGGGATTTGCGTGGAGGACGGCTTTCATAAGAGGAAGAACGATTATCGCGGCTATAATCTCTGCCATAGTCTCTGCCGTAATCTTTGCCATAGTCTTTACTGTATGAGTCGCGTTCTCGATATGTATCTCTGGGAGATTCGCGTTCTCGTTCCTTATCACCACCAGTAAAGATGTCACGGATAGTCCCAAACAAGTCGTCGTCTTCATCTTCAGCATAAGTCTGGCGGACTTCCCGATTTAGCTCATAGAGAGCATCTTGCAAGTCGGCGTAGGCTTGATCGATACCGCGATCGCTATTTTCCTGAAGACTTTCTCGTAGTTGCCGGCAAATATTATCAATTCTTTGGCGGCGGCTGCGGGCAAACTGCATACCAAATTCCAGCGCGACTTCCCTCAGTTGTCGTTCTGCTTGGAAAATCAACGCCTCAGAACGAGTCCGCTTTTCTATTCTCTCTTTACGTTCGCGATCAACATCGGCATATTTTTGAGCGTCCTGAATCATTCGATTCACTTCCGACTCGTTCAAGGTGGAAGCGCCTTGAATGGTAATACTCTGCTCTCGCCCAGTGGTTCTATCTAGGGCTGTTACCTGTAAAATCCCATTAGCATCAATATCAAATGACACTTGAACTTGGGGAATTCCTCGTGGCGCTGGTGGGATACCATACAGCTTGAACCGTCCTAAAGACTTGTTGCTTGCTGCCATTTCCCGTTCGCCCTGGACTACGTGAATTTCCACAGTATTTTGGTTATTTTCAGACGTAGAAAAAATGTCAGAACGGCGTACTGGAATCGTTGTGTTGCGGGGAATAAGTTTTTTCATCACGCCGCCGATGGTTTCCAATCCCATAGAAAGGGGTGTGACATCCAAAAGCAGCACATCTTTGAGTTCGCCTGCGAGAATACCTGCTTGAATTGCTGCACCCACTCCCACGACTTCATCGGGGTTAACGTTTTCGTTCGGTTCTGTACCAATCAAGTCCCGCACTAGCTGCTTTACCATTGGCATCCGTGTAGAACCGCCAACTAACACAACTTCTTCAATGTCTCTAGGTGAAAGTCCGGCATCTTTGAGGGCGCGTTTCACTGGTGTCCGCAATCTTCCCACCAAATCACCACACAAACCTTCAAACTGGGAACGAGTTAAACGAGTTTCGAGATGTTTGGGACCATCTTCAGTGGCGGTGATGAAGGGTAAGTTAATATCGGTGACGCTGACAGCAGAAAGCTCAATTTTGGCTTTTTCCGCCGCTTCCATGAGACGTTGCAAAGCTTGGCGATCGCGTCTTAAATCTACCTCTTCTGTTTCCAGAAACTGCTCTGCTAACCAATCTACTATTATTTTGTCAAAGTCGTTCCCACCAAGTTGCGTATCGCCACTGGTAGCTTTGACTTCAAATATCCCATCGCCTACTTCTAAAATCGACACGTCAAAAGTGCCACCACCCAAGTCAAATACTAAGATAGTTTCCGTGTCACCCCGATCCAATCCATAAGCCAAAGATGCCGCCGTCGGTTCATTGAGAATCCGTAGCACCTCTAAACCAGCAATTCTGCCAGCATCACGGGTTGCCTGCCGCTGAGAATCGTTAAAATAGGCGGGTACTGTAATCACTGCCCCTGTGACTGGTTCACCCAAATAGCGGCTAGCATCGTCTGCCAATTTCTTCAGCACCATTGCCGAAATTTCTTCTGGGGCGAAATCTTTATTCAGACGAGGGCAGGCAATTTTAATATTACCTACTTCGTCTTTACGGATGGTGTAGGGTACACGCTTAGAATCTGGGTTAAGTTCGCCATACTTCCGTCCAATGAAACGTTTAACTGCGAAAAAGGTATTTTGGGGATTGAGGACGGTTTGTCGCCGTGCCATTTGCCCAACCACCCTTTCACCTTCTTTGCTAAAACCAACTACGGAGGGGGTTGTTCGCATTCCTTCTGCATTGGCAATCACCACCGGCTTGCCACCCTCCATAACGGCGACTACTGAGTTGGTTGTACCCAAGTCGATGCCGACTACCTTGCCCATGCGTTACTCTTCTCCTAAAGTGTCTTATATATTTATTATGATTGGGCGGAACTACCTCTAGCTTTGTGCTACAAGATAAAAACACCCCAATGGTATAATACTCATCATTAAGGCAGTAAGCTAAGAAGTACAGCTAGAGGAGATAGTTGCAAGACTAGGATAGCATTGA
>CAXUOL010000269.1:0-8370 GCA_964252435.1 uncultured Nostoc sp. | reverse complement strand
GAGATTTTTGAGCAAGAGCAGTGCGATCGCTTGGTAGTAGTGAATCAACAGCAATGCCCCATCGGATTGCTGTATTCTGCCCGTTTAATCCCAAAATTATTAGCACAAAGTGACGATAAAAATCTAAATTTACACCAATCGCTCTCGACCTGGGGTCAAGGTCTAATTGAGCCAATACAGACAATATCAGCTTCTGAGCGTGTAGAGCGATTAAGCTTGCGCTGGTGCGATTCACAAGTCGAAAAACCTCAAAACTTAGATTGGGCGCTGATTGACTCTGAGGGTCGATATTTGGGGCTGCTAGATAGTTCACGCCTGTTGCGATCGCTGGCTCAGGAACGTATGGCTGGTTTACAAAGGTCTAGTGAACATCGCCATGAGTATGATGGTGAACCAAATGAATCCAATTCTTTAGGACACCAGCCACTGGTACACTTGCTAGAAAGGCTGCCTTGGCCTTTGATGTTGCAAACGGGTACTGGCGAAGTGGTAGCGCGAAATCCCGCCTGGTGGCAGCAATTAGGAACCTTAAAAGATCCAGAAGGGGTTAGGCAACAGGTGGAGGCAATACTTGTCCCTAAACGCTCCGAAATAGCAGAATATGTCACCCAACCAGCAATCAAAGTTCATGCCAATGGTAGGGAGAATGAACATAGTGGTGAAGAAGAACTGATTCAGCAAGAAACATCAAGTGATGCTGCATACAGCCGATGCTATTTGGATAGTCAAGTGGGTACTTGTACCTGCGTTGTCGAAGTGCAAAATGGTCAAGAGCAAATCTGGCAGTTTGCCAAAATTCCCTTAGATAGTCCTGAGTTTAAAGTTATGAGTGCCGAAGAGGAGATTGCACTCAGCACTGATTTATGGTTGATTTTAGCTACTGATGTCACTGAACAGCAGCAACTTTGTAAAGAACTAGCAGCGAAGAATGCCGATTTAATTCAACTAAATCGGTTAAAAGACGAGTTTTTAGCTTGTATTAGTCATGAACTCAAAACTCCCCTAACTGCCGTTTTGGGATTATCGCGCTTGCTAGTGGATCAGCAGTTGGGAGAACTTAACGAGCGTCAAGCCCGTTATGCGGGACTGATTCATCAAAGCGGACGCCACCTGATGAGTGTGGTGAATGACATTTTAGATTTGACCCGGATGGAGACGGGACAAATGGATTTGACGCTGACTCCGGTGAAAATTCGGGCTGTGTGCGATCGCGCTCTATCGGAAGCCAAAGCTATCCACACTCAAACCACCAAAGCGACATCTACCCCGCCACCTGCAAATGCCCGTTCATCTGCTCCCCAATTCTGTCTTTCCATTGAACTAGGCTTAGATCAGATGGTGGCAGATGAGTTGCGCTTACGCCAGATGTTAGTACACCTACTTTCCAACGCCTTTAAATTCACCGAAATATCTGGCGAAATTGGGCTGCGGGTAAGTCGTTGGGAAGGATGGATTGCCTTTACAGTTTGGGATACAGGTATTGGCATTCCTGAACACCAGCAACACTTAATCTTTCAAAAATTCCAACAACTAGAAAATCCCCTCACCCGCCAATTTGAAGGCACTGGTTTAGGGCTAGTATTAACTCGCGCCTTGGCTCGCCTCCACGGAGGAGATGTTAGCTTCTTATCGCGTGAAGGTAAAGGTAGCCAGTTTACATTACTTCTGCCGCCCAGTCCCCCGAAAACAGGCTTTTCGGAACCAGATATGGGAATCAGAGAAGACGAGGAGACACGATACCAACCGACACGGGAAAATCTCGCTGCTGCTCGTCAGCATCCTAGTACGCCCATACAGCATCATCTTGCGAGTTCGCAAAAGTTGGTTTTGGTAGTCGAGGCTGTAGCTCGATATATTGAAGACTTGACCGAACAACTCAAAGGTTTAGGATATCGGGTAGTGATTGCGCGATCGGGGACAGAAGCAGTCGAAAAGGCGCGGCGCTTGCAACCAATAGCAATATTTTTAAATCCGTTGTTACCCCTGCTATCAGGTTGGGATGTACTGACTTTACTAAAATCTGACACCGCAACCCGTCATATATCTGTAATTGTGACAGCGACGGCAGCCGAAAAGGAGCAAGCATTTGCTAACCGAGCCGATGGTTTCTTAAGTTTGCCAGTAGAGCATCAGGTCTTAGCACCAGTTCTAGAAAAATTATGTACTGCACAAGTACTACCGCAGATAGGGTTAAATAATAGTGCAATTATCCCAACTAAAACCCCACTGCGAATTCTCAGGTTGGTGAATCCCCAGTTAGAATCGGTCAATCCCCACCCTTCACTTCGAGAACATCGGGTGATTGAAGTAGATGACCTAGATCAGGCAGAACTTTTGGCGCGAGTATGGCAGTTTGATGTGATTTTGCTAGATGTCGAAAGTACTACCGCCCAAATTTATTTGCAACAACTAATTGGACATCCACGTTTAGCAGCTATACCACTGGTTACTTGCGATGTTGCAACTACCTTAATCGCTTCTAAAATACCAGGGCTATCTGTATTTCCTTACTTAACACCATTTGCGAAAGATAACAGCAGTCGCACCGAGAAAACAGATGCTTTATTATCAGTACTAGAAATTGCTGCTGGTATTTGCTGCCCTCCCAACGTCTTAGTAGTGGATTTAACAATGCTACGGGATTTCCCCCAGGTAAGACGTAAGGCAGCTAAGGGTTATCGGACAGAAAAAAATTGCTCAATTAGTAGTGAAACTGCTGAACGCGGATCTGAATGGTTCCAAGCTTTAATTCAATACCTCCAAACAGCAGGCTTCAAAGCGGCGATCAGTCCTTGTTGGGCAGAAGTGTTGCAACAGATTCGCCACGAAAGCGTTGATTTACTGCTAATTTGCTTAGGAGAAACCTCTATCCACAAAGATGTACTCAAAGCACTAAAAACATTAGGAGATTCGCCTTTAAAGTTGCCACCAATTTTGGTACTAAATCAGCGATTAAATCGCTCAGAAACCAGTTTACAGCATAAGGTAGCTTATCAGGAAATTAACAAGCAGAAGAAGAATGGTTTGGAATCGATAGAAACTGTTGTTGGTGCGATCGCTACCCAAATATTACCGCGATCAATATCAATGGAAGACTTATTAAACCAGATCAATCAAGCTTTAGCTGTCAACGGTTACAATGACAAATGTTAATGATTATTGAGAAGAAAAATTGGTGGCGATGTCTACTAATTCGTAGTTCGTAATTCGTAGTTCGTAATTCGTAATTCGTAATTATATCAAGTCCGGTTAATCACTTATGATTACCGCATCTGTGCAAAAATCCCAAAAGCCTCTTTCCCCCTGCTCCCTGCCCCCTGCAAGAACTGCGGTCTAAATGATAAGTCTTTAGCCGGATATAATATTAAATGGGTATAGAGCCAACACTGAAATATTTGATTCAGTGGTCAAGGATCAGTGGAGGATACAGAGCCAACACTGATTGCAACTACGAATTACGAACTTGTGCCGAGCGAAGTCGAGGTATTACGAATTATTTTGACTCAGTTACTTACTGAATATCGATCGCGTCCCTGCTGTTTTGCCGCATAAAGGGCTTGATCCGTCAAGGCAATCAGTGTATCTGGTAAATTTCCCGGTATCGGAATTGTACTGGCAATCCCAAGACTGACGGTTACAATCTCACTGACATCAGATTGCTCGTGGGGAATTTTCAATGCTCGAATCGCTTGACGCATATGTTCGGCGATCGTTATTGCTCCTTGCCGATCTGTATTCGGCAGAATCACGACAAATTCTTCACCCCCATAGCGGGCGACCAAATCGGCGGGACGATTCACCCCAAGCTTTGCAACTTGTGCTATCTGCACCAAGCAGGCGTCCCCAGCTTGATGCCCGTAGCAATCGTTATAGCGTTTGAAATAATCGACATCAAATAAAATCAGAGACAGCGGTTGTTGTTCCCGTGCTAAACGCTGCCATTCCTGCTGTAACCGTTGATCGAAGCAACGACGATTGGCAATTTGTGTTAACCCATCTACAATTGCTAAGTGCTGCAATTCCTGATTGGCAATCTGTAGGGCTTGCTCAACTTGCTCTCTTTCGTGAATTTCTTGCTGCAACTGCACATTGGTTTGAGCGAGTTCAGCCGTGCGATCGCTCACTTGCAATTCCAGTTCATGAGAATAGTTTGCCAAAATCTGCTCGAAGCGTTTCCGCTCCGTAATATCCTGAAAGGTAACGAGTGCATACACAATTGCTCCCTGCTCATCCAAAATGGGCGTTCCTAACACTTCCAACGGGATCACAGTCTCATCCAAATGAATCTCTAAATCTTCAGTTCTTACCCATTCTCCTTGCAGGGCGCGTATAGCTGGAAGTTGCTCTGTTGAGTACAGGGTGTTTGTGCCTGCCCAATAGATTTGATAAGCACAGGCGAGTTGGTCAGTGTCCACATTTGGCAAAACACTACACCCAAGAAGCTGTTTAGCCATTTGATTGAAGTATAAAACGTTACCATCTGGCTTGTGAACAGCAACGCCAACGGGTAGAGCCTCCAGAAATTGAGCCAGTTGACGCTCATGAGTGATAGCGAGACGGATGGTTTCTTTTTCAAGCTGTCTAATTTGCAAGTGGGTGTGAATCCGAGCTAATAATTCATCTTTCCTAATGGGTTTGATCAGATAATCGTTAGCACCCACCTCTAACCCCAACACAATATCTTCTGGTTGGTTGCGGGCACTGAGCAAAATGATCGGCAGGCGATCGGCAGAAATCTGTTGCCGAATCACTTGAATTACCTCATAGCCAGTCATTCTTGGCATCATGACATCAAGCAAAATGATGTCAGGGTTAAAGCCTCGTTCTAGCAGTGCTAGGGCTTCCTGCCCATCGGTCGCCAAGGTGAGCATGTAATTCTGAAATTTCAGAAAGTTCTTCAACACTTGAAGGTTGATGGGTTCGTCGTCCACAATCAAGATGTGGGGGTACAACCCTTCAATAGATTGTTCTTTTGGACGTTCTTTTGATGAGCTCGCTACCGAATTCAAAATAGGTTTTGGCTGCGAATTAGGTGCAGCTTCGGCTAACGGGGAAGTGGACAGCAACACGGGAGTCATGCTGGCTTGTTGTTCATCAATCGGTAGCGTGAAGGTAAACACCGATCCCTTGCCCAACTTTGACTCTACCCAGATTCGTCCACCGTGTAATTCGATCAAGTTTCGGGTAATTGCCAACCCTAACCCAGTACCTCCATACTGCCGATGAGCAGACCCCTCCACCTGTTCAAAGGACTCAAAGATCCGATCTAATTTATCCTCTGGAATGCCAATTCCAGTGTCGGAGATACTGATGGCGATGTATGAAGTTGGGCATTGGGCATAGGTTTCTCCCACTCCCTCATCTCCCTCATCTCCCCCTGCCTCCTGATTCCCATCAATAAGTTTGGCGAAAACTTCCACCGTGCCAGAAGGAGTAAATTTAATCGCATTGCCGATTAAGTTATGCAGAATCTGTTGCAGACGATTTTCATCAGCATTAATCAGGGGAAATTCTGCTAGAACGTGATTGAGAAGTTGAATATCTTTCGTACCAATTAAGGCGCGATCAAGTTGCAAGATCACCTCAACCATTTCCCGCAAGCTAATCGGTTTGAGATTAAGATGGAGTTCTTGATAGCGCAGTTTGGAGAAGTCGAGAATATCATTGACCAAATTGATTAACCGTTTGCCGCTGTGACTCAGCATTTTCAGGTTATCGTGCTGCTCACTTGATAGGTCACCTGTTGCCCCGTCTAACATCGACTCAGCAATGCCAATCATGCCGTTAAGTGGTGTGCGGAGTTCATGGGAAGTGTTGGCTAAAAATTCATTTTTGAGTTGATCGAAGCGCTTTAAATCTTCATTTTGTTTCTCCAACGTTACCAAGTAATTGCGAATCTGCGCCACCATAACATTGAAGGTGTCAGCAAGAAGTCCCAATTCATCGTTGCTATTGACATTGATAGTCACGTCATAGTTGCGATCGCTAACTTTTTGAGCAGCTAACTGTAGCTGAGTTATTGGGCTGCTCAACCACCGGGCTAATAAAACTGCTAGTAGAATTGACAGAATGAAACTAGCAGCAATTATACTCAGACAAATGATTTGGACGTTGCGAAGCTGATTAATCTCGCTCTCAGGCACGTAGTCTACGGTGAGAATTGCGACTGTTTTACCCTGCCGATCTTTTATCGGTATGGCGGCTGTCAGTGCAGTATAAAAATTATTGGTATAGAATCCGTCTCCAACTTGGATCTCACCATTAAAAGCATCTTTATATAAGGATTCCGTAGGAACATACAAATTCCCTATGGGGTTCCCTGGCCAATTTTCCACCGGCAGGGGATCTGGAGCCATTGAAGCAAGGAACTTTAAAACGCGGCGATTGGGTGACTCTGGGGTTGTCACCATCAAAGTAGTCCGAACTCCAGAAATATTATAGTCACTCAAAGAGTCCGAGTAATAATCCCGCCAAGGTTCAACTTTCTTACTTTTACCTGCCTGGTTAATCCGACGCAATATCTGAACGAGTCGCTGGAAATCAGCTGTGTTCTGATACTTATGAATTGCGTCGGCATTCAGACTACTTCGCACTTCTTCTGGTTTGAGCTGCTGTATATCGGTTACAGTTACTTGGGACTCCCAATCAACAGCTGCCTTTAAGCGAACGATGCTCTCACGAACTTCTTGATCAAAGAGAAATGTGCTTAGATGTCCAATGTCTTTGAGTCGCCCTGTCATCTGGTGCAAGATCAGTTGATAGGTTGTGGAGTAGAAGTAATACACACTCGCACTGGTCACGCTCACAGATAGCGCTGCGATCGCTAGACCCAGCTTGACTCCAAATGACATTTTCATAAACAAGCATCTATACCGCTTTTGAGGTTAGATTATATTTCCCCCAGTAGCCATAAAACTTGCGAAGCTGTCATTTGCCGTTATGATATGTCTATTTTTTCATTTTTCATTTTCTTAAAAGGAACTCGAACCAAGTTATAAGCACCCTTGGTTGATAAATTTTTGTAATCATCTGGCTGTAAGTCCATTTGTAAAAACTTTTTCTGTTCGGCCAACAGCAGCACTGAGGAAGGTTTTAGTCCTTTAGCAGCTTGGTTTTTAATATGCTCTACAGCCTCTTTGGGAAATTTTAAATAATTTACGTGGATGTGGCTGTAAAATACCACACTAGGCTTTTTGAAGCCAAGCATGATCAATTCTTCATTCGGTTGTTTTGCTTCTAGAATGACCGCAGACAATTCCCTTAAGGGTAATTGACGTTCTCGATCAATAAAGAACGAAGCAGGCGTTAAGACAAAAATTATAAACGCCACAAACCCGATTAAATTAATACTGATAATGTAGTTCCAGCGGCGACTCAATAATAAACCCGCAACCAAAACAGCACAAACTAGCCAAATTATACCTGCAATTACTGGTAAACCAGATTGTTGAATTAGTTCATGGAAGTTACTTATCGCTGGATCAGTACCTAATATGTGGGTTATGTTCAGCAGTGCTGTTGCCAGAACTGATAAAAATACTACATTCACCCAACCACTCCAGACGAGTGAGGGGGATGAGGAGGATGACAAAGATGAGGAGGACAAGGTAAAATTTTCTCCCTTGTCTCCTGTATCTTCCGCATCTCCCCCTACCCTTCTGTATCCTCTTTTCTCCTGGAAAAGATCGCTCCACAATAGGGCTACCAGGATTGCTGCTGCTGGCATTAAAGGCAATACGTAGCTAGGGAGTTTAGTAACGGCAATGCTAAAAAAGGCAAAGATGCTAGCAAACCAGAACCAGGAAAATAAACCAAATTGCTGAAAACGTTCAAGGGATCGCCAATGCGATCGCTGCCAAAACTTTAGTCTGATTATAGAAGCTGGTAAATACACTGAGTATGGTGCAAAACCCAACAGCACGACTAAAAAGTAAAAATACCAAGGTGCTGAGTGACCATTAACTACTTCTGTAAAGCGTTCCAGGTTGTGATAACCAAAAAAGGAGTTAATGTAATTCCAGCCATTGCGCCAAATTACTAAAGCATACCAGGGCACTGACAAAGCGAGAATTATCAGTATACCTACGAGAAGGTGCATTTCCCGCAACACCTCTCGCACTTTACCCACGTAAAGCAAAAAGGCAGCAACAATTAGCCCCGGCAAAACAATTCCCACTGGCCCTTTGGTCAAAATTGCACCAGCAATTAGCACATAAAAAGCTAAGTACCATTTATTAGGGAATAGGGCATGGGGCATTGGGGAGCCAGTGCGTTGCGGAGGTTCCCTCCGTTGAAGCAACTGGCGGGATTGGGCATTGGTGATTATTAATTCTGCTCCCCTGCTCCCCTGCTCCCCTGCTCCCCTGCTCC
>CAXUOL010000268.1:0-8373 GCA_964252435.1 uncultured Nostoc sp. | reverse complement strand
AACTTAACGGAACCGCTTTAGCTTAAATATAGCCAAGGCGTTTTATTAGAAAAATCTTCTTTTTATTGTGGGATGGACATCTTGTTCGTCCCACTTTTTTTGTTGAGATATAGAGTCCGCCCAAGGAAATTTTAGTTATCTACTAAGTTACCTATCTTTAGACAGATATTGGAGGTCTTTAAGTTTTAGATTACACACGATATACTTTTAGATTACAAAACCATCTATTGTTTTAAAAAGACTCCGAGAATACTCTGATAAATTTCTAAAATGAGGAACCACTGACTACGAAATGTGTCGAGTGCGATCGCTCAATGCAGCTGACGCAGCTTATGTCCAACAGTAAGAGCATAGAGTCAAAGGTTTTTTCTGCCCTACAACGAAATTTTCATCGCCTAAACCCCAGAGTTATCAAGGAGTCTAAACCAAGTGAATTCCAGTAACAGCAACGTTGACAAACCATCTTTAGAAATCACCGCTTCTCGCCAGTTTACAGCTTGGCTGTATGAGCAAAACCTCAGTTTGTCCTTCACTACCTATCAAGCGGGGAGTGTTTGAACCAATCGCCTTCTGTCCGGGATATCTGCGTGGTTGTGCATTTTATGGCAACTTTGCAGTAGTGGGAATTTCCCAACCCAGGCATAACAAGACCTTCAGCGGCTTGGCTTTGGACGAGAAATTGCATCAGAAAAACGTTGAGCCTCGCTGTGGGTTACTAGTGATTGACCTGAGAAGCGGCGATATTGTTCATTCCCTCCAACTAGAAGGGGTGGTACTGGAATTGTACGATGTGGTAGCACTTTTGGGGGTACGTCGTCCAATGGCGATCGGGTTTCGTAGCGACGAAATTCGGCGGGTAGTAACGGTGGGATGAGCAGCAATTCAAAATTTAAGAGGAATCAACATCAATGGCATCTAATTTAGCAACAGTTATTACCATAGAACCAGTCTTTTCGTCTTCGTGAAACTGACTCTAAATTCACAAGTTAGTAACAGAAATTACAAGTTTGATTGTGTACACCCTTATCAACGTATCTGTAGTATAAATTTCGTGAAATGGTAGGTATGACTTTTCACGGGATGTGGAATCAGAAAAATGGTGTGTGCAATTTCAGTATTAAAGCGGAAACAACATAAATTCACTTGCCGAAATTCAGCAATTGCCACAAAGACAATTGCAAAAACGCAGGGTAGCCTTTAACTAGAAAAACAGTATCAGGCAATTGCTAGACAAAACTTTTATATTATTTTTGTTGTTCTTATGACTCCAAAACACACCAAAATTAAATTTCCTCTTTGGCAGTATCTGAACCAGCCCTTATTTAGTCGGAATACTAAATTAGTATTGAATCCCCAACGCTTTGTATTGATCTGGCGTCTGCAACTTTTAGAACGTTGCTGGACTAAAGAATGTGACGCCAAAGGGCCTCAACAGCATTAGATATTTGAAAAGCTGCTGAACTCAACTAAAAGCTGGCAAACTAAGCCTCGTCTACAGAATGAGGCTTTTTGCCGTCAAGTAAAGCACTGACAGTCATATCTCCCATAACATTAATCGCGGTGCGGCAGCGATCCAAAAACCAGTCTACAGTAACTAGCAAAGCGATGTATTGGGTAGGTAAACCGACAGAAGTGAACACTAGTGTCATCGTTACCAGTCCCGCATTGGGAATATTTGCTGCACCGACAGATGCAAAAATCGAGGTAAGGATGACAACTAACTGCTGTGTCAGACTCAGATGTTGTCCAATCAGTTGGGAAATATACAACGCAGACATTGCTTCATAAAGGGCAGTGCCATCATTATTGAAATTTGCCCCGACTAATGACCCCAAGGCAGCAGAAGATTCCCTTAAACCGACTTTTGTTTGCAAGACCTCAAAAGTTACGGGCATTGCTGCCGCTGAGGAAGAAGTTGAGAAAGCTGTCAAAAAGGCATCAGAACCGCCAGCTAGGAATTTTAGCGGGTGTACCCAAGAACCAAATTTTACTCTGGTGAGGTAGTAGCACGCTTGCAATACCAGTGCTAAAAGCACCGCCACGATAAATGCACCCAAAGATTTAAACGGTGCAAAGCCCTGCATCGCAATAGTTTTAGCTACAATCCCAAAGACTGCGAACGGCACTAAGGCAATTACCCAATTGAGGATGCGGACTACCGCTTCAAATAAAATTCCGATGACATCCTCTATTGGCTGGAATCCATTCTTGCCTTGGACGATTTGTTCAGATTTTAATCCCCGCAGAACGATGCCAAAACTCAGGGCAATCACAATCAGCTGAATGACATTATTATCAACCAATGGCTTCAGGACGGCTTCTGGTACAGCATCTTTGAGTATTCCCCAAGGATCAAGACTCTGAGGAGTTATTGCCGTACTTGCTGAGGTGCTTACATTGCCCCAAGTCCCCGGACGCAGTACATTCGCTACCAAAAGTCCCACTAAAATAGCTACGGTTGTGTTGGTTAAAAGTAGTACTGCTAACCGCCGTCCGGCTGTACCAGGGATATTGGTAGTCATCAAAGTATGCAGCACTGCTACCAAAATTAGGGGTGTAGCCAAGGCGCGGAGAGCCTTTAGCACCAATTCTGCCGGAATTGCTAAATTGTTGATTAAAGCGGCGTTGCTGGGATTGGGATTCCCCGCACCAAGGGCAATTCCGACGCTGACTGCCGCTACTAAGGCGATGAGAATTTGCAACGTGAGAGGGATACGCTGCCACCAAGGGCTAGCTTTGGTTTCAGGCGAAGTTGTTCTCTCTGTTTGACTCATTGGCTAGATACTGGTTAACTGCTGTAACTATTAAAACAACACTAATGATAGTGATAATTCCCGAAAAAGAACAGCTTTAATTTTGGTTAAAAACTGTTAATCTAAGATTCCATTGCTTTACAAAATCTGGCTCGAAAGGGTATACCACAAGGTAGGCCCCTAGAGGTATCTTGGCTTGTGGTTGGAGATGCTTATGTCCTTTGTGCCTTTACATATTCACAGTGACTATAGTTTGCTTGATGGGGCTAGTCAGCTTCCAGAGTTGGTGGATCGAGCGATCGCACTGGGGATGAAAGCGATCGCCCTTACCGATCATGGTGTCATGTATGGAGCTGTTGAACTGATCAAAATCTGCCGTAGTCAAAATATTAAGCCGATTATCGGCAATGAAATGTATATAATTAACGGCGATATTGAGAAACAAGAACGCCGTCCAAAATATCATCAAGTAGTTTTAGCTAAAAATACCAAAGGTTACAAAAATTTAGTCAAATTAACCACAATTTCTCACCTCCAAGGTGTTCAAGGCAAAGGAATTTTTTCTCGTCCTTGTATTAATAAAGATTTATTAAAAGAATATCATGAAGGTTTGATTGTCACCAGCGCTTGCTTAGGTGGAGAAATTCCCCAAGCAATTCTCAGTAATAGACCAGATGCAGCCCGGAAAGTTGCTCAGTGGTATAAAGATGTATTTGGTGATGATTATTATTTAGAAATTCAAGATCACGGCTCCCAAGAAGACCGAATTGTGAATGTTGAAATAGTTAAGATTGCGCGGGAGCTAGGGATTAAAATTGTTGCTACGAATGATTCACATTTTATATCTTGTTTTGACGTTGAAGCTCACGATGCTTTGCTATGTATTCAAACGGGCAAGTTAATTATTGAAGATAAGCGGATGCGTTATAGCGGCACAGAGTATCTCAAGTCTGGTGAAGAGATGCGGCAGCTATTTCGTGACCATTTACCGGATGATGTGATTGTAGAAGCGATCGCTACTACAGAAGAAGTCGCTGATAAAGTCGAGCCTTACCATATTATGGGTGAGCCTCAGATTCCTACACCTCCGATTCCCTCCGGTCATACTGCTGACACTTACGCTGAAGATGTTGCATGGAACGGACTTTTAGAACGCTTAAATCGCAAATCTCGCCAAGAAGTTGATTCCGTCTATAAAGAAAGATTGGAATACGAACTAAAAATGATTCAGCAGATGGGTTTTTCCAAATACTTTTTAGTTGTATGGGACTACATCAAATTTGCTAGAGATAATAACATTCCTGTGGGGCCAGGCCGGGGTTCGGCGGCTGGTTCATTAGTTGCTTATGCAATGCGAATTACTAATATTGACCCCGTACATCATGGGTTACTATTCGAGCGTTTCTTGAACCCAGAACGGAAATCCATGCCTGATATTGATACAGATTTCTGTATTGAACAACGGGATAAAGTGATTGATTATGTAACAAAGAAATATGGTGCAGATAGAGTTGCCCAAATTATTACTTTTAACCGTCTAACTTCTAAAGCAGTTTTGAAAGATGTCGCCAGAGTATTAAATATTCCCTACGGGGAAGCTGACAAAATGGCGAAATTAATTCCTGTGGTGCGAGGGAAACCAACTAAACTCAAGGTGATGATTTCCGATCAAACCCCAGAACCAGAGTTTAAAGAAAAATATGATAGAGAACCCCATGTTCGCCATTGGCTTGATATGGCAATGCGAATTGAAGGAACTAACAAAACTTATGGTGTTCATGCAGCTGGTGTGGTAATTTCCGCCGATCCACTTGATGAAATTGTCCCACTACAGAAAAATAATGACGGTTCTGTGATTACCCAATATTTCATGGAAGACCTGGAATCAATGGGTTTATTGAAAATGGATTTTCTGGGTTTACGGAACCTGACGCTGATTCAAAAAACTGTGGATTTGATTCAAGAAACCAAAGGATATCGGGTCGATCCTGATGAAATTCCTCGCGATGAAAGAAAAGCCCAAAGGATATTAGCTAAAGGCGAACATAGCACTCTACCAAAAGATGTCCAAAAAACTTATGAACTATTAGAAGCAGGTGAGTTAGAAGGGATATTTCAATTAGAATCTTCTGGGATGCGTCAGATTGTGCGAGATTTGAAGCCTTCTAATATAGAAGATATTTCTTCCATTTTGGCGCTTTATCGACCGGGACCATTAGATGCAGGGCTAATTCCTAAGTTTATTAAACGCAAACACGGGCAAGAAAAAATTGATTATCCGCATACTATTGTAGAACCAATATTAGACGAAACTTATGGAATTATGGTCTATCAAGAGCAAATCATGAAAATTGCTCAGGATATGGCGGGATATTCTTTAGGACAAGCTGACTTGCTGCGTCGGGCGATGGGTAAAAAGAAAGTTTCTGAGATGCAAAAGCAGCGAGAAAAATTTGTAGATGGCGCGGCGAAAAATGGCGTTCAGAAAAAGGTTGCGGATGAATTATTTGAGCAAATGTTAAAGTTTGCTGAATATTGTTTAAGCTATGACACGGAAATATTGACTGTAGAATATGGATTAATGCCGATTGGAGAAATTGTCGAAAAAGGCATTGAATGCAGTGTGTACAGCGTTGATAATTATGGAAATATTTACACGCAACCTGTGGCACAATGGCACGATCGCGGAGAACAAGAGGTATTTGAATATAGCTTGGAAGATGGTTCAATAATTCGGGCAACAAAAGATCATAAATTTATGACTGTTGATGGCCAAATGTTGCCAATTGATGAAATATTTGAACGTGAATTGGATTTAATGCAGGTTGAGAGTTTGCCGAATTGAGAGGAGAGGTAGGGAATAGCCAGAATAGCCAGGGAATAGAATTCCCTGTCTAATAGTGCAAGTCCTCTAGAAGAGGACTAGAAAAAACTTGGTTTAATTGTTCACTAGTTTCACATAGTCGTCTTCAGACGACTTTAGCTTTCAGACAGGGAATTTCATTCCCTGGCTTCTGGCTCAATACGGTTTGGTTAAGAATATTTGTAGGTTGGGTTGAGGCAATGCGTTACCCAACAAACCTCGCAAAATGTTGGGTTTCGTTCCTCAACCCAACCTACACATTTTTTTTGGGCTTAACCGAACCGTATTGCCTTCTGGCTGGCTTCGTGAACTGGCTGATTCCTGACTGGCTGGCTAACTGACTACATTGCCTAGCTGACGGACACTGCTAATATGATAATTTTTTCCAGCAACATGGGAAACATAAATGTATGTAAATAAATACAAAATTTAAAAAATATTATGTCTCTGTGGCGACTTTATTATCATATTGTTTGGGCAACAAAAGAACGCCAACCTTTAATTACCTCCGATAAAGAAACTGAGCTTTATAATTACATCATTGGTAAATCCAATAGTTTAAATTGTAGACTCCATGCCATTGGAGGTATTGAAGATCACATACATTTAGTAGTATCTATCCCGCCAACGATCGCGATCGCAGAATTTGTAAAAAAAATTAAAGGAAGTAGTTCTCACCATTTCAACCACAATCTTTGCCCGACATCAGAAAAATTTGCTTGGCAAGAAGGATATGGTGTATTCTCTTTGGGCAGTAAGCAACTTGAGCAAGCTGTTATATATGTTCAAAATCAAAAAATACATCATCTTGAAGGCACAGTAAATTCCCATTTAGAAAAAGCAGGCGCATAACCAAGAAAAAGAAACTGCTAATATCTACGGGCAACTCAAAGCTGATTGATTTAATCAATTTGCACCCAGAAAAAAAAGCAAGCGGAGAAAACTAAAATAACTGATTTAGGTTTTGGTGAAGTAGAGAGCGTCATTTTGAATTGCTAATTGCGGTTTTCCCCAAAGTATGCTCTCTTGCTTATAAATAGCAATTCCCGGTTTTGCTCCTTTGGGTTTGTAGACGTGTTTTAACTGAGTATAAACTACTGGCACTTGCTCACTTTGACGGGCGCGACTGTAATAAGCGGCAAGATTAGCTACAAATTGCAAATCAGCTTCTTCGGCAACAGCACCCGGTTCTAGACGTAGTAATACATGACTCCCTGGAATTTCTTGAGCGTGGAACCATAAGTCATAATCCCCAGCTACACGAAAGGTTAATTGGTCATTTTGGCGATTGTTACGACCGATTAATACTTCAAAGCCACTGGGAGTAAGGTAACGATGAAAGTTGGTGCTGGGGGGTTCATTGGCACTGCGGCTGCGGTATTCTGGATCTTCTAGATACTTTTGCCCAATCAACTCTTCGCGGATTTCTTCTAAAGCTCGTAAATCTTCTGCTGTTTGATAGTTATCTATCTGAGCGATCGCAGCTTCTACTTGCTCTAAATACTCAATTTCTGTCTGTACTTCCAATAGTAGCGGTTCGACAGCAGCACGAGCGCGTTTCAGCTTTTGGTGCTGTTTGTAAAGACTTTGAGCATTTTGGACAGCATTTTTATCTGGTTGGAGAGCGATCGCAACTGGTAAATTTGTCTCAAAATCAGCAAGGATAATTTCTTTCATCCCCGGTTCCCAGTTTTGCAAATGAGCCATCAATAAATCAGCTTTTTGCCGATACTCATCGGCTCGATCTGATTGCTGCAAGCGCGTCTGAAAGGTTTGAGCTTTGTTACGTAATTTCGCCAGAATATTATTCAATTTCTGACTTAACTGATGGCGCAATTGCGAAAATAACTGTTGATCGATCTGGTTACTGTAATAGTGGTTGAGTAACTCCTGGATATTTTTGACCTTTTCAACTGCACCCCAACCGATTACGGTATAACCATCTTTTGTCCAAGCGGGTTGGAATTCTTTGGAATCTAAGGCTTGCAGCCATTCTTGCCAACGCTCAAACAGCCGTCGCCAGTCGTCGGGGTGGAGAGTATTGGTAGATGTTTCTGGTGCAATATTTGCTTCTAGCAGCATTAACTCCAGTAGTGCAGCACTCAAGCCACTATAACTTTTGAGCAATTGCCGCTTGATTGCTCCTGGTACTAAACTTACCCGTTCTTGCCAACGTTCTTGAGATTCGCTCAAGTAGGGGACAGTTCCAGTTAGTTTCGGTGGTGTTTCATAAGGTTGTCCGGTTTGGATGGGACGGACACTAGATTGTTGCTGACTGACTTGATGGGCGGCGGTGATAATTATATTGTTAGCGTCAGTGAGAATGACGTTGCTATACTTGCCCATGATTTCTGCATAGACATGATATAGGGCGCTTTCTCCAGGACGACGGGCAAATTGTAAATCAATAACCCGCTCCCACGGTGCGATCGCTTCAATCGCCACCAGTGCCAAACCATTCAATTGGTGTATCAATTGTTGGCTAAAAGTAAAAGTATCTGGCGATCGCGGTGGCGGATTGCCAATACAAATATGTGCAGCTTGGGGATGCCAAGAAATCTGTAGCCAATCTCGCTGTTGGAGGGTGCGTAATGCCATCGCAATAGTGTAGCGATCGCGCTGGTAAACTTGTTCTAAGCGTGATGGTAGCCAGTTAGCGCGGATTTCGCTACAAGCAGCTGTGAGAGTGGTAAAGTCAACTGGTTGCAAAGCGATTACTTGTTAACATTCAAATGGTAGCGATCGCTATGCTTTTAT
>CAXUOL010000267.1:0-8376 GCA_964252435.1 uncultured Nostoc sp. | reverse complement strand
CCCCTAATTCGTCTTCTCTTTCAATTTCCAGACGGGTATTAAATTTACCTTGACCTAACTTTGCTAGTGCCGCAGTTGCATTGAGAATTGGCTGTGTAGTCAGTTTAGCTAACCGAGATGCGATCGCACCCACAATCAATGCTGTCAGTGCTGTGCCGATGGCTATAGTCCACAACAATTGTCTTTGCGGTTCAAATACAGTTGCGGTATCTGTAGCTAAAAGTACCTGCCAGTTTAAATCTGGTAAGCCATCTAGGGTACTAACTGGTACGTAGCTAACTAGCTCTTGTTTTTTGTGAGTTTTGGGAACTTCTATAAAACTATCTACCTTTTTAGCTGCTAGCAGCTTAGGTAAATTAGAATACTCTCCCTTGGCCTCTTTCCCCAATAATTCCTTTTGGGGACTCAAGAAAACCCTTCCCGAAGCATCAAGCAAATGGTATTGTTGTCCATTGGCTACGTAGTTTTTGATGACTTCCTCTAAAGATTTTACAGGTATACGTGCTTGTACTACACCAATGGTTTGGTTCGTCCTTGTCTCTTTTACAGGTGCGGCTAGATAAATACTCACGACACCAGTATTTTTTGCTGCTTCCGGTTTGCTGATGATAGGGGTATCTTTTTGTAAAGCGTCTTGAAAGTAGGTACGGTCTTTTTGATTTTCCAGGGGTTCGCCGCCTGTGGACTGGACAATCAAGTTACCTTGGCGATCAAAAACAGCAATGCTGTCATAAGCTTTGTAGGCTTCGACAACCCGATCTAAGACTGCTTGCTTTTCTTGAGTACTAATACTAGCTTGAGAATTTGTCAAAAATAGCAAGTTTGATATTACCTGAATATCACCGTAGCGTCCCAGCATGAAGCGGTTAACTTTATCACTTAGGCCAGTGGCTTGGGCTTGTTGAGATTGAGTAATTTGCTTAGTAATAGATTTGTTGGCAAAACCAAAAGCGATCGCACCGATGCCCAAAACTGGTATTGTACCGATTGCGATCGCTAAAATAGTCGCTTTCTTAACTAATCCCAGTCTTGTAAAATAGGCAACACCCTGATTTAAAGAAGAATTATTCACACTTTTATTAGTCAGCTTAGTTGGTAGCTTTACTACAGTTCCAATAGCTTTTTGGGATGAAATCAGCGATGCTCGATTTTGAGCGCTATTACCTTGATTCGTGTTGGTTTTATTAAACATAAAAGTAGTTCTCCTAAGTATGTGAATAAGAACACTAAAAATCTTTTTTTAGAAAGAATTCAGAACTCAGGAGTCAGAAGTCAGAATTTATCATAGTTTGGTATGAATAGTAAAATTATCTCCTCCTTATTCAACTATTCTGACTCCTGAATTCTGACTCCTGAATTCTTTTTTAGTAGTAAACCCTAATCACTGCGGAGAATAGAAGACTGCACAATCGCCTGTGCATCTAATACCAGTAATATTTCTTCCTGTTGCACAACGCACCCACATAAATAAGGAACTAAACTGGATGTCACTTGTCCTATAGGAGAATGAATATCATCAACTATGAACTTGGTTGTACCTTTTATTTCTTGTACAACTAATCCCAATACCAATGATTCCACTTGGATAACGATCACATTGTATTGTCGCAGTCGATAATCTAGGGATTCTAAATTGAGCATTCTTGGTAAATCAACTACCCAAATTATCCGACTCCGCCAATTCATTAATCCTAATATGCAGGACGGCATATTCGGTATTGACGTAATAGATTCAACAGGTACAAGAATTGCTTCTTGCGTATGCTTCATTGATAAAACAGCAGTTGTTTGTTGATTTAGCTGAAACTTCAGATAACCATCTGCTAAATTATTTGGGATTGGTTTTGAAGAAAGAGTAATATTTGTACTAGTCATTGATTCAAATTACCACTGATTTAATAGTACGTAGGAGATGTTCGCGGGTGTAAGGTTTAGTTATATAGGCATCTGCACCTTGTCTCATAGCCCACAAACGGTCAATTTCTTGATTTTTGGAACTACAAACCACAATCGGCACTTTTGCAGTAATCGGATTTCTTCTCAGAGAACGACACAATTCAAATCCGCTCATTTCTGGCATTACTACATCAGTAACAATCGCATCTGGTTTTTCTAACACAGCTTTTTCTAAACCCTCTTTTGCACCACTTGCTTTAATTACGTTGTAACCACTCTCTTTGAGATAATGGCTCATTAATTCCAATTCGCTGGGAGAATCTTCTACAATCAAAATTGTGCCAAGCAAAGTCAGGCTCACTATCAAATCTCCTAAAAAAATAAATTAAACATATTTGATTTTTTATTAGAAGTCAGGAGTCAGGAATCAGAATTCAGAATGGAATTAGCATAGCTTGTTAGTAGTTTACTAACTTCCTCTATTTGAAGTTTTAATCCTGAAATATCACCATACTCCAAGTCATTTGAAAGAATTAGATAATAACGGCATTCTTCCAAAGAACCTTGTGCAATATTTAAAAAACGTACTTTATCTGCTAAACCTTTTTTCTTAAATCCTTCCGCTATATTTGCTGGTATATAAATTGCTGCCCGTCTAAATTGAGAGGTAAGCCCATATATTTCTGATTTAGGAAATTGAGCAGTAAATGGGTAAACTAATAAAATAAATTTATGTGCTTTCTGCCAAACTATCAAATCTTGAAACGTCTTCGCTGGCTGTCTCATTTATTTTAACTCCTGAATTCTGACTCCTGAATTCTGAATTCTGACTCCTAAATCAACCAAGATGCTTAAAAACCATTTTTAGCAATTCTGATTGTGTAAAAGGTTTGGTCAAATATCCTGACGATCTGACCATTTTAGCCTTTGCCCTGTCGATAAATCCCGTTCTACCAGTCACCATAACGATCGGTGTATTTTTAAAAGCTGAATGTTTACGTAATAAGGAACATAGTTCATAGCCATCTAAACTTGGCATTTCAACATCTAGCAAAATCAGATCAGGCTTACTCCGCAGAATTTGCATTAAAGCTTTTACCGGATCGTTGATCATCACAACTGAAAATGTGTTTTCATCTAAAAAGTGCTTGATGGAATTCAAAACAGTTTGGCTATCATCAATGCAGGCAATTGTATATAGTTTTTTGCCAACAGGTGGCTGAGTAGTTTTATTATTCTCAGGAAGATCAAAATTGATTGGTATTGGCAATTTCTGCCCAATCTTTATTTGCAACTGTGGCTGAACTTGAGACGATTGTGTTGTAGAAAAAGCTTGGTAACTCCCACCAGCCGGAATTGATGACTGAATATTTTGCCGATTTCGTAACTGCTTTTGACAGTGTTCAACAAGTAACCGTAAATCCAGGCGACAGAACTTTGGTAGTTCATCCAAAGAGCTTTCTGGACTGAATTCATAGCTACCTTCTTTTAAACACAAAAATGATTCCATTACTTCTTTTGCCAATTCGTCTATCAGGTTTCCTGCTTGCACAGAGGTAATATATTCCTGATTTACTAACCAACAAATAGCTTGGTAATCCGCATTTGGTATTGATTGATGTTCATTCTTCGTCTCAAACATCAGCCGCATCTGTACACGAGTGGCGCTGTTGAGAGCAGGAATTTGCTGACTCAAGCGCCGTAAGTGACTGTCAAGGCGCTCAAATAGTTTATCTGAATAGGAGGCATAAGTAAGTTTACCGTCCTCTAGATAGATTGACCAAGAAACTATCCCGGTAAATACACTTAAGCAACCCGTAGCACGCCGACTAGTTAATTGTGCCAACAGAGATAGCGGATGTAGTTTCTGGAACAACCTGTAGCTACCTATAGGAGTTGTGCTCATTTTGCTTTTACTTCAGCTAAAATTCGATACGTGTAAGCTAAATTCGTGTAAAGTTATTCCACAATTAAAATCAAGTAAAAAGCATTAAACTTTCGTATTTTAAAGTACATCAGTTTAAATCTAGGTTTGTGGTAAAACTCAACGAAAGTAGCGTATTTTCAGATGAGCAAATCTTAGTAAATTCGTAAATTGTGATTAATCTACTTAGTGTTACTGAGATTTATCAACATCTTTCGAGAAATAAGACATAAAAATGTCAAGACTAGATGAAGCCACTTTCCATTGAGTAACCCCAATCTGACCACAGGAATAATACTGATTTTGTCAATGGTAATATCTTTGAACTTCTGTATTTACACTTAAGTAAAATCTAGTTTTTAAACAAGTAAGAACTATATGAAGCCACTTTTCATTAAATATCCCCGTTGTGACTACAGGGATAATACTGATTTTTTTGACAAAAATAAAACAGAATTCAGAAGGGTTAGCAACCGTACCGGGAAAAGGTGTGAAATTAACCGACGTCTCCAGGTTAATTTTTCTGGTTGTTCAAAATGCGCGTAGGCGTAGCCCGCACTTCGACATACTTCGACTGCGCTCAGTACAAGAAGCTCAGTGACCATCGTAGACATCGCACAGTAAGATTATTCCTACTGTTGATATGGCGTAGGTTAGGATAACTTGTTCTAACCACACTTACTTTCCTTTAGTTCTCCTCCGTTTCGGTTTAGTAACCAACCACGCCACCAAACCAAAAACGACAGTAGCCAGAACACTCCACAGCAAGGATAATGCTAGGGGATGAACTGGGTACTTGAAATTTATCTGTGCGAAGGGGAAGGGTTTATCTATGTGTTGGGTGACGACACCAGAAACTATTGCACCTCCACCAAAGGCTATACCTAGTACTTGGATAGTGCGTTCTAAAGAGCGATCGCGCTTGGCTTGTTCTACCTCTACTATGCCGCGAATTGTCCCAATCATCTGGTCAAAGAGGTTTTGACCGGGGGTAAGATAAGCTAAGTTTGTGTTGATTTGTTCGACAAAGGTATCAAGAGCCAGTTCCAGGAAGTTGGACAAAAATTCTAAATTATCTGACTTGGTACATATTTTATTTAGCTTGTCAAGATATAAACGATAGTTTTTGCTATTAGTTTTAATCGTAGTTCTATGCAATTTTATATCTCTTAAATAATCAACATAATTAAAAGAAATTTCTGGTATTTCCTGAAGCCATTGATTGAAATTATCAAATTTTAAATCTATGGGGTTATTTTTTTGTTCTTTAAACTCTTGTTTATATTTTTCTAAATCAGAATAGGCTGATCTAGCTTGTTTATGACACCATATAGCTTCCGAACGAGCATAAATAATTTTACTGCGGCAGAGGAGAAGGTCAATTAAAGGTTAAAGAAGAATTCAGAAGTCAGAATCAATCAGTCGGGGATTCTAGACCCGCGACTTTCTTGTTGACCACCAAATCTAGGATTTGGAGGGGGTTTTAAACCCGTTTATTTATCCACCAGCGATGCACTGAGTTTCGACTGCGCTCAACTACCGCCGGTCGTTGTGTCGCACAGAATTCAAAATGAATTCTGGCTCACTTCGACTAAGCTCAGTGACCTCCTGACTCCTGAATTCTATTTCGATAATAATATTTTTCCTTGTTCAAAGATGGTAAAGTTTGGCTGCAACACAATGGGACAGAAAATGAAGTAGGAGAAGATTTAGCAAATTTAGGCATCCCCAAGCAGGATATTGTCATCGGCTTTCATTCGCCATTTAAGCGCCAATTTACAGATTATGCCGTGGGTTAAATATTAACAATCCACTAATCAGGTAAAAAGTCTTCATCTAAACATTCATCCGCAGTAAAGGGAGAGTCTACCCCAAAAGTATCAATCGATAAACCAGTTTCATCACTGGCTTGTTTTCTTGCATCTTGATAACACTCAGTCCAAACTTCCTGGAAATATGGTTTTAAACTAGGACTATCCTTAAAAGTTCTTGTCAATCTGCGGCGATGTTCTCTAATAGTTCCTTTCCAACTATTAGAACGTTTTTCTGACTGATATTTATATTTTAGTAGATGTATTAATAGAACAACTAAATTACTCGCAAGCGCGTGTTTTTCACTTCTCCCCATGCATTCAATCTCTTCAATCAGATTTTCTAAATCAATCTCAGAAAATCTGCCTTCTTTTAATTGTTTAGCTGTTGTCTCTATCCACAGATAAAAATCTTGGTCGTAAAGATAAGAGTTTGTAAATATTGTTGGTTGAGGCGCTGTCATCTGATTTTTCAACCTCCTAAAATTCTTGCTATGCCCGTGATATATCTAAATAGATTGCTTTTGGGCTTATCCCAAGTGGAAGTTAAGACTTGTCAACTAGCAGGGTAAGCATATAATAACAAAATCTCTAGCAATCCGATTTGATTTTTGATATCACGCAATAACTGAGCGATCGCAAAGTTAAAAAACACAGACAATAATCTTCTTACGCCAGCAAAGTCTAGCTCTACTTGACTTTCCTGCTTGCAATTGAGGATGAATTAATTCATAGGTTTTGTGCATCAGCCAACAGACTCATGCACCTTTCGGCAATTAAAAGTGCGGATGAAAGGACTTGAACCTTCACTCCTTTCGGAACTAGAACCTAAATCTAGCGCGTCTGCCAATTTCGCCACATCCGCATCAGTTTACTATCTTATCATGAGAAATTATTTTTGGGAATATGGAATAGGGAGTGGGGATAAGGGAGATGAGGGGACAAGGAGATAAACAAAACTCCTAACTCTTGTACAGACGCGATTAATCGCGTCTCTACTCTTAACTCCTAATTCAGCACGGGCTAAACACCCCACTGACGCTAACAGCACTCCTAACGCCCCATGCCCAATGCTCAATTACATGACTGCAACACGAGGCAGACGATGCTTGAATCCACAGAGAATTTCCCAGGAAATAGTGTTTAACTGTTCTGCCCAGTCGTCCGCTGAAATTTTTTCTTTTCCCTGTTCCCCTAGCAAGGTGACTACTTCCCCTTCTTGGATATTGGGTATGGCACTCACATCCAGCATCAACTGATCCATAGTAATTGCCCCGATTTGCGACACGTGCTGGCCGCGAATTAACACCTGCATTTTGTTGGAAAGACTGCGAGGAACACCGTCAGCATAGCCAATTCCCACGACGGCGAGGCGAAGTTCACGCGGGGCAATAAATTGATGGCCGTAACTAACAGCTGTTCCTGCGGCAATTGTTTTAACTTGGGTGACTCGTGCTTTAAGTTGCAAAACAGGCTTAAGATCGATCGCATTTTGTAAATGGGTTGCTGGATAGAGTCCGTAAACAGCTAAACCTACACGCACCACGTCGTAGTGCAATGCTGGATTTGTCAGTGCGGCTGCTGAGTTTGCCAAGTGTAAGCAAGGTGGTTCAATTCCCATTGCTTTGATTTGAGCGATCGCATCCTCAAATCGTTTATGCT
The DNA here is from genome assembly GCA_964252435.1 of uncultured Nostoc sp. Classification (GTDB taxonomy): domain Bacteria; phylum Cyanobacteriota; class Cyanobacteriia; order Cyanobacteriales; family Nostocaceae; genus Nostoc. The sequence goes on along the minus strand of CAXUOL010000267.1, from coordinate 1,083 downwards.
GTTCTTCCATTGCCGTGGTATCAGGATCGTCTGCTGTCGCTAAATGAGAATAAATACTGGCAATGTCAAGATGCGGTAATCGCTGCACTAATTGCACAAATTCGCCAGCTTGCCGCCAATCAGTTCCCAACCTCGACATTCCTGTGTCTAATTTAATGTGTACGGGTACTGGAGAATCATGATTCATCGATTCTAAGGTATCAGAAAATACTAAAGCTTGTTTAGGGCTACAGAGTGTGGGCTGAAGTTTCCATTGGGCGATCGCATGAATCTGCTCTAGTGTATGAGTTGCCCCTAAAATCAAAATGGGCGCTTGAATCCCGCCTTCTCGCAATTGAATAGCTTCTGGAACTGTAGCCACTCCCAGCCAACTAGCTCCCGATTGGATGGCAATTTGGGCGACTGTCACCGCTCCATGTCCATAGGCATCAGCTTTTACTACTGCCATTAACTGGGTACGCGGCGATAAAAACTGCACCAATTGCTTTACATTGTACGACAACGCCTCTAAATCAATTTCGACCCAAGCTCGTTGCGAAAACCACGCGTAGGTATCGCACTGCTGATTAGGAACTACACCAGGGATTTGTTTGCGACTTAACATTTGTACTGACTCCTATCCCGCCACGGCTAAACTTTCAAGTTATCTATCTATACACGCTCCTAAAAGCGAGATCAGATTAAATAGGAAGTTTAACCTTCAGATTGGAATTGATACAAGATGTTGCGGCGCTAAAGTAAAAGTTAAGAGTTATGAGTGAGTAGTTAGGAGTTAAAAGTAAATCTTACGGTTCAACTTTTCACTCCGTTCTTCTCTACGAGACGCTGCGCGATTACGTCAGTCTACGTAAACATTTTAATCAAGTGATAAATTTTACTTTCCAACTCCTAACTCCTAACTCCTAACTCCTAACTCCTAACTCAATTTCCAAATTCTCCCGAAAGTATAATTTCTTCTCATCTCCCTAGCAGGGTGTATTTGTGTTAATATATTGTAAAACTCATACCCTGAGCGCAAATAATGGGGAAGGTTTTAGTCTTAAACGCCTCTTACGAACCTCTCAATATAACGAGTTGGCGTCG
>CAXUOL010000266.1:0-8387 GCA_964252435.1 uncultured Nostoc sp. | reverse complement strand
AAAGACTCGTCCACGAGTATCAAAGACTCGTCCACGAGTATCAAAGACTCGTCCACGAGTATCAAAGACTCGTCCAAGAGTATTACAGCACTTCCCGAAGTTATGAAGTACATTAATTGGCCGAATTACCGTTTATCTGTGCTAATAGCATCTCAAGTATCTGTACCTCATACCAGCAGGAAGCGCTGTAAAGACTCATTCGCTATTCTCCATGCCCAATGCCCAATGCCCCTCAAGAGTGCTGAGTTCCGAGTTTTGTTAGCGGATAGCTAAGGTTTAGCCCGTGCTGAGTGGGGCAGAGGGGAGAATAACTCCTAACTCCTAACTCCTAACTCCTAACTCCTAACTCAGCACTCAGCACTCAGCACTCAGCACTCAGCACTGTTTTGCCCAATCCCCAATGCCCATGACAACTAAAACATTAGGACTCGAACAAAACCTCCACGATTATTTACTGTCAGTTTCTCTCCGAGAACCGGAAATTTTAACCCAACTCAGACAGGAAACAGCCCAGTATCCAATCGGGAGAATGCAGATTGCTCCCGAACAGGGGCAATTTTTGGCATTACTGGTGCAATTGTTGGGAGCTAAGAAAACTTTGGAAATTGGGGTATTTACAGGTTATAGTTCCCTGGTGGTGGCATTGGCGTTACCGAGGGACGGTAAAGTGGTAGCCTGTGATATTAGTGAAGAATTTACAACGATCGCTCGGCGCTATTGGCAACAAGCAGGAGTGGCGGATAAAATTCAACTGCACATTGCCCCAGCATTGCAGACTTTGGATCGGCTACTGGCAACAAAAGAAGCAGAAACTTTTGATTTTGCCTTCATCGATGCAGATAAGAGCAACTATGATGGCTATTATGAGCGATCGCTGCAATTAGTGCGTCCGGGGGGATTGATTGCGATCGATAATGTCCTTTGGTCAGGCAGGGTTGCCGACCCCCAGGTGCAAGATAATAGAACTAAAAGAATTCGTGCCTTTAATCAAAAACTACATCAAGACCAGCGAGTTAGTCTTAGTTTAGTAGCGATCGCTGATGGTTTAACTTTGGCACTGAAAAAGTAAGTTTAGCGAAAATAGCTTTTATTGCTCTAACATTTGGAAGAATCGGGTAAAGTAATCTGGAAAAGTCTTCGCTGTACAACCAGGATCTTTAATTACAATCCCTGGAACCTTCAAGCCAGTGACAGCAAAAGCCATCGCCATTCGATGATCGTGATAGGTTTCAATTGCTGCCGGGGTAATGGGGCCAGGTTTAATTTTCAGTCTATCTGCAAATTCTTCAACCTCAACTCCTAGCCGCCGTAACTCTGTGACAACAGCTTTAATTCGGTCAGTTTCCTTATATCGAATATGTTCCACGTTACGAATGGTAATCGGTGAACTGGCAAAGGGGGCGATCGCTCCTAATGTTTGCACTAAATCTGATATATCATTCATATCAATGTCGATACCTTGCAATTGCTTCGGTCCGGTTACTTCGGTGTAATCATCCGAATCTTTAATTTGGCAACCCATCTGTTCTAAAACATTCAGCCACAAAATATCACCTTGACAGGATTGTTTGGTCAAATATTTTACCCGCACCCGTCCACCCGTGACGGCGGCGGCGGCAAAAAAGTAAGAAGCATTTGATGCATCGGGTTCTACTGTGTAATGTCGAGCTTGGTAACGTTGACCTGCTTTGATCTGAAATTGATTATCGCCGATTTCAATCACCTCTACGCCAAAATCTGCCATCAGACGACAGGTCATTTTGATGTAAGACTGAGAAACCAACGTACCCTCAACCTCAAAAATCGTATCCTGTTGAGCGTAAGGCGCAATCATCAGCAATGCCGAAAGTTGTTGACTTGTTTGGTTGGCTTTCAACCGAAAATTTCCGCCAGCGAATCCCTGGCTATAAACGGTGTAGGGCATAAATCCTGAGTTTCCCTCAAAGTTAATGGTTGCTCCACCCGTTTGCAGCACCGTCAACAAGTCGCCCATCGGTCGTTCTCGCATCCGGGGAACACCATCTAGGCGATATTCACCGTTCCCCAGTGCCACCAGTGCCGAAATAAACCGTGCTGCTGTACCTGCCAAACCTACAAATAAATCTGCCTGTTTAGCTGGAATGTCGCCTCCTCTTCCCGCCACTTGAATTTGTGCCAGCTGAGGATTCAAAGTAATGGGAATGCCCAACTGCTCTACGCATTTGGCAAAATACTCGCTGTCTTCACTAAATAAGGCATTTTCTAAAATAGAGTCACCTTGTGCCAAAGCAGCGACAAGCAATGCCCGATTGGTAAGACTTTTAGAACCGGGAATTTCTACCGTGGCATCCACTGGCCGATTTAGAGCAGGAATTGCAATGGTATCCACTTTAAACCTCTACGTAGGCGGTTAGCTACAACTTTCTTTATATATTCCCATATCTTGAGCAAAAGGAGCAGGGGAGTAAGGAGTGTGAGTTACAAGTAAATAGTGAGGAATAAGATTTTAAAACTTATAATTTATAACTCGCCTATAACTCAGCACTGGCTCAACGCCAGCTATCCGCTAACAGGACTCTAGAAAGATGCAATTTATCGATCAAGCAAAAATTGAAGTTGAAGCTGGTAAGGGCGGCGATGGTATTGTCGCTTTCCGGCGAGAGAAGTATGTGCCGACTGGCGGCCCCTCTGGTGGTAATGGGGGACGAGGTGGTTCGGTATTTTTCGTTGCCGAAGAAAACCTACAAACTTTGTTGGACTTCAGATACAACCACCGCTTTCAGGCAGAAAAGGGTACTCGTGGCGGGCCAAATAACTGCACTGGGGCAGCAGGAAAGGATTTAATTATCGAAGTTCCCTGCGGTACAACCATTTATGATGCAGAAACTGGCGAACTGCTGGGGGATTTAATTGAACCTAAGCAGACTTTGCTGATTGCCCAAGGTGGTAAAGGCGGACTGGGAAATCAGCATTTCTTGAGTAACCGTAACCGCGCCCCAGAATATGCCCTCCCAGGATTACCAGGAGAAATAAAGCAGCTACGTCTGGAGTTAAAACTTTTGGCAGAAGTGGGGATTATTGGCTTACCAAATGCTGGTAAATCCACTTTAATTTCATCTTTATCAGCTGCACGTCCAAAAATCGCAGATTACCCTTTTACTACCCTCATCCCAAATTTAGGTGTAGTGCGGAAACCTACTGGAGATGGTACTGTTTTCGCCGACATTCCCGGACTAATTGAGGGAGCAGCTCACGGGGCAGGGCTGGGACATGATTTTTTGCGCCACATCGAGCGCACGCGGGTGCTACTTCACTTAATTGATGCCACTAGTGATGATGTGGTTAGAGACTACAACACAATTAAGGAAGAATTACAAGCTTATGGACGGGGTTTAGCAGAACGTCCGCAAATTTTGGCGCTGAATAAAATTGATGCAGTTGATCGGGAAACTGTCGATTTGAAGGCGTTAGCCACCCAACTTAATCATCTCTCCTATGCGCCGGTTTTTGTGATTTCAGCAGTTACTCGCACTGGGTTAGAGCCGATGTTACAGGAAATTTGGGGAATTCTCGACCAAATGAAGGTTCCTGAAGAAGTGGAAGCATTTAGATAATTTGTAATACCTCGACTTCGCTCGGCACAAGTTCGTAATACCTCGACTTCGCTCGGCACAAGTTCGTAATTCGTAATTACTACTTTTAGAGGGAAAGTAGCTGTTGGTAGCAGAAGTACTTTTTTTTACTCACGGGATCAAGCTTTTAAAATTACGAATTATGTTGATGTATGCTGGATCAGGGGAATCTTAATCACAAACTCAGCGCCTTGTCCTAGCTGCGAAATACATTCTAAGGAACCGCCATGTCTTTCTGTAATGATTTGGTAGCTAATGGCAAGACCCATTCCTGTACCTTGACCGATGGGCTTGGTGGTAAAGAAGGGGTCAAATAGTTGTTTTTTAACATCTTCTGGTATTCCCAACCCATTGTCGGTAATCTTAATTATTACCTGATTTGGCTCCTGTAGTTGAGTGCAAATCTGAATTGTCGGAGAAGTCATTAGTCCTACCCTGCGGGAAGCCGCTGGCGCGTCTATGTCATTTGTCCTTTGTTTAGAGTTGTTTCCTAATGACATAGGCGCTTCTCTACGAGACGCTACGCGAACGCCTTCTTGCAGGGTATGACTAATGACATAGGCGCTTTGCCTTCCCGCAGGGTATGACTCTTCAAGTGCATCGATCGCATTTGACACAATATTCATGAATACTTGATTTAGCTGCCCTGCGTAGCATTCAACCAACGGTAGTTTGCCGTATTCTTTGATTATTTCAATTGTCAAGCGCTGATCATTCCCCTTGAGGCGGTTTTGCAAAATCATCAGAGTACTATCGATTCCCTCATGAATATCAACAGCTTTCATTTCGGCTTCATCCAAGCGCGAAAACGTTCGCAGGGAAAGCACAATCTCACGAATCCGGTCTGCCCCAACTTTCATTGAATTGATTATTTGTGGCAAATCTGATTTCAAAAAGTCTAGTTCGATTTGGTCTGCAAAATCCTCAATTTCTAGCCCAGGTTCAGGATAATTACTTTGGTAGAGTTGTAAAAGTGAAAGTAAATCTTGGGTGTATTCCTTGGCAGGAGTGAGGTTGCCATAGATAAAATTGACTGGGTTGTTGATTTCATGTGCTACTCCTGCAACTAGTTGACCCAAACTGGACATCTTTTCAGTTTGAATTAAGTGAGTTTGGGTGTTTTGAAGTTCCCGGAGTGCAACTTTAAGTTCTTCGGCTTGTTGTCTGAGTTGCGCTTCTGACTTTAGCAGGGCTTCCTTGGCTTGTTTGCGTTCTGTAATGTCTCTAACAACAGCTACCCGACAGAAAGGCTCTCCTGTTTCAGGATGTTTAACCATAAACAGGCTGCAATCAGTGGGAATTTCTGTGCCCGTTTGAAAATGCTTATAGCGAAACTCGCCTTGCCAGAAACCATGTTGAAATATCAAAGGATTAATTTGTTGCTGAAACTCTGCAAAAGCTTCTGGTGAATAAAAATCAACCAAGAATTTGGTTTTGGCTGCTTCCAGGCTACTAAGTCCTACCATTTTCAGTCCGGCGGGGTTGACATAGAGAACTTGCCCTTCCATTGAAGCAATGCCAATAAAGTCGCTGCTGTTTTCAATCAACGCTACAAATTTTTGCTGTTCCTCTTCAGCTCGTTTGCGTTCTGTGATATCTAACACCATTGAGGCAACGCCAATCACCTGGCCATCAGGAGCCACTAACGGGTTGTTATACCACTCACAGACCATCGTCCTACCATCTTTAGTGACGTTCTCGTTGATACTAAAACTTCCTCCCCGTTGTGTTAACAGGGCAGTGATAATCTCATTTACGTGCTTTCTGGCGTTTTCAGGTACTATAATTTCAAAACCATTCCCCAGCATTTCCTCTGCGGTGTATCCAAAGATTCTTTCTGCTGCCCGATTCCATGTCTGAACCTCAAAGTTGGTATTCCATTCAATAATGGCTAAAGGTGTTTGTTCAATCAGCAACGTCAGCCTTTGCTTTGAAGCCCTGAGTTCTGCCTCTGCTTGCTTGTATTCGGTAATGTCGCGAAAATACCAAATCCTACCGTAATAGTCTCCTAAAGGTGATATCTCACCACAAGCCCCTTGCTGTTTATGCACGGGTGCAGAATAGCGCTCAAAAATCTTTCCAGACTTGAGGAAAATTTCATCACGACTGCTTTCCTCTGGATGCTGGTAAAGATACTCCACCTTAGCCAGAAATTCGTCTGGATTTACTAGTCTGTCTAGTACCCATCCCAGAAGTTGGCGATCGTCAGATGTTTCGAGGATTGCAGCAGGAATTTGCCATAACTGGGAGAATTTCTGATTAAATGATGTAACTGTAAGATTTTCATCAATAATCAGAATTCCGTCGATGGAAGCTTCTTGTTGAGCTTGGAGTACAGCATTAAGGCGGTGTAGGTCTTTCTCTGCTTGCTGGCGCTCGCGCAGTGCAGCTTGCTGTTCGCTGATATCGCCAAGCAACCAACGCCAGCCTACCTGCTGACCCTGTGAATTATACATCGCAACCATTTTGATCCGAGCCGGAAAGGCTGTACCTTTTCGTGGCTGTAGATCGACTTCCCAATCCTGCACCTGCTGCAAACTTGCCAGTTGGTTCATGAAGGTTTGGCGGTCTGATTCCGCGATAAACAAGATGAATGGTTTACCTACCAGAAACTTTTGTCTCACAGATAATAAGGCTGTGGCTACATAGTTAGCCTCTTTGATGATACCGGCTAGATCAGTTACCAAGTAAGCTTCTGGGGCGAGATCAAACAAATCTTGGTAACGCCGATGTTCTAATTCAGCCGTTTCACGAGCGATCGCTAATTCTTTGTTTTGTTGGCGCAGTTCTTCTTCAACTACTTGGAGTTTTTCTAGGGTTTCCCGAAGTGCCTCACAGGTTTCCATAAGATCGGTAATATCAGTAACTCTGTCAGTCACAACCGGAGCTATACTGGCATTATTTTGTAAAATGATGTCTCGAATACTACCCACTAGAAATTTATTACCAGTCTCATCCTCAAAGCAAGACTTTTTTGTAGAGATAAGATGGATTATACCTTGAGCATCAGTAAAAATATCCTGGTTCTCATTAGTAATATTTGTGGTGAAAACTAATTCATCTTTTTCCCGGAATACATCAGCTTCTGCTTGCTCAAAAAAATCATAGTCTGACTTACCAATTAATTCTTCTCGGCTATGACCGATGAAATCACAGTAGCGCTCGTTAAGTAATACCCAGCAATGTTGACGGTCCTTGACAAAAATTGGATCAGGTATGCCGTTGATCGTCTGATGCAGAAATGCCAAGGAAAAGTTTTGCTGCTGCGTGTTTTGTTTTGGCACGGGGTTATCTAAGAAACTAGGATGGTTCATACCCGAATTTATCTCTAAAATTGAGCTAAACAAAAGCTGTTTAGCTGCGTGTGTGTCAGCATGAGTATAATTTATTATTCCCAGACCAAATATTGATGCAACAGGGGATTGGGAACACTTTGACATGGTTCGACTCTGCTCACCAACTGGGGATTGGTAAGATTTTGTTCTCGTAGGGGAACAAAGAGGTTAGGTTTGGTTAGGCGATGCCTGCGGGGGGCTATGCCAACGCATTCATCAACTGTGGCGTGGCTTTTTTGAGTAGCATAATTGATACAAAACCTTAAAATGCTTGCGGTATCGTCAAATTCGTAGATTAGACTAGAACCACAGGGTAACAATCAAAGGAAGATTATGATGAGCGATCGCGACTATACATTAATTATTGATAAAAGCGGTAGTATGTCTACACCCGACCAAGTGGGTGGTAGAAGTAGATGGGAAATCGCTCAAGAGTCTACTCTCGCTTTGGCCAGAAAGGCCGAACAGTTTGACCCCGATGGCATCACCGTTTACGTGTTTTCTGGTAGATTTAAACGCTACGATGATGTCACCTCAGCCAAAGTCGCCCAGATATTTCTCGAAAATGACCCTTCTGGCACAACAAACTTAGCAGGTGTACTTCAGGATGCGCTCAATAACTACTTTCAACGCAAAGCAGCCGGTAAAACCAAGCCAAACGGAGAGACAATTTTAGTCATCACCGATGGTGAACCAGACGATCGCAAAGCTGTGTTTGAAGTCATCATTCATGCTACTCGCCAAATGGAACGTGATGAAGAATTAGCAATTTCGATTATTCAAGTAGGTTCAGATGCCCAAGCAACTAAGTTCCTCAAAGCTTTGGATGACCAGTTACAAAGTGTTGGCGCTAAATTTGATATTTGCGATACCGTCACTTTAGACGACTTAGAAGAAATGAGTCTTGTAGATGTATTGACGAACGCAATAACTGACTAAATATAGCAGAATTCAGGATTCAGAATTCAGAATTCAGGAGTAAAACACGCTTTATACTTGGGTAACAGACTTCGCTTGTGTACCTTACTAACTTAAACTCTGCTGTATGTATTGGCGATCGCCCATAGTTTAGTAACTGTTAATTCTTTATTGGAGAATTGAATAATGCTAGAAAATCGTGATTATACCTTGATTATTGACAAAAGCGGTAGTATGGCAACCCAAGATCAAAAGGGTGGTAGAACTAGATGGGTTGCAGCCCAAGAATCAACTTTAGCTTTAGCTAGTAAGTGTGAGCAATTTGACCCAGATGGGATTACTATCTATGTATTTTCTGGCAAATTCAAGCGATACGAAAATGTCACATCCAGCAAGGTATCACAAATTTTTCGAGAGAACGATCCCTCTGGTACGACTGACTTGGCAAGTGTGTTAAAACATGCAACTGATGATTACCTTCAACGCAAAGCAGCCGGTCAAACCAAGCCAAATGGTGAAACAA
>CAXUOL010000265.1:0-8392 GCA_964252435.1 uncultured Nostoc sp. | reverse complement strand
ACCCTAACCCTCCCCTTGTAAAGGGGAGGGAACTAGATTTCCTGTTTCCCCCCTTGATAAGGGGGGATTAAGGGGGGTAATACCCTTTTGCTACCGAGAGAGTACTTTTCAAACATTCTCTAAAAGGTTCAGCGTTTACCCTCAAAACCTCATCTCCCTCATTCTCCACTTTCTACAGACGCGATTAATCGCGTCTCTTCCCACTCCTCACTCAAAAAAAATATGCGAATTCCCACCGCCACTTATCGAATTCAGTTTACACCTCAGTTTGGCTTTGACAACGCTAAAGCGATCGCAGCTTATCTAGCAGATTTGGGTATTTCTGATTTATATGCCTCCCCCATTTTCAAGGCTCGATCCGGGAGTACACACGGCTACGATATAGTAGATGCCACTCAACTCAATCCAGAACTGGGAACTAATGAGTCCTTTGATGCATTAGTTGATGAAATCCAATCCCTTGGTATGGGTTGGTTACAAGATATAGTGCCGAACCACATGGCCTATAGTAGCGAAAACGATTACTTGATGGACATATTGGAACATGGCCCCGATTCCAGTTATACCGACTACTTCGACATTTCTTGGAATGCCCCCTTTGGCGATCGCCAAGAGCGAATTCTCGCGCCACTACTGGGAGATTTCTATGGTACATCCCTGGAAAACGGACACATTCAACTGCAATACGAACAGAACGGTTTAACTGTCAACTATTACAGCTTGAAATTGCCACTCCGCTTAGAATCTTACACAAAACTTATCACCTATAATTTAGGGAAACTCACCCGCACACTAGGACGCAATCACCCCGATTTTATTAAGCTATTGGGGATTCTCTACATTCTCAAAAATGTGCCTTCAGAGGTGGCGGGTAAACAGCGACAAGACCAGATTGCATTTATCAAAGGATTAGTTTGGGAACTCTACACCACAAACGATGCCATCCACGAGTTCATTGACGAAAATATCGAAATTTTCAATGGAGAACCCGGTAATTCTGAAAGCTTTAACCTCCTAGATGAATTACTAAAAGACCAGTTTTACCGTCTTGCTTTTTGGAAGGTTGGCGCGGAGGAAATGAATTACCGCCGTTTCTTTACTGTCAACGAACTGATTTCCGTTAAAGTTGAAGAAGCGCGGGTTTTTAATAATACTCATAGCTTAATTCAAAAGCTGGTTGAGGAGGGCAAGTTCACAGGTTTACGCATCGATCATATTGATGGACTTTATAACCCAATCCAGTATCTCGAAAGGCTGCGGGAAAAAATGGGTGATGTTTATATTACTGTTGAGAAGATTTTAGAACTCACCGAAGAACTACCAGAGAATTGGGGAATTGAAGGAACATCTGGATATGACTTTCTCAACTATGTAAATGGCGTATTTTGTCAAACAGAAAATCAATCACAGTTCGATAAAATATACCAGAACTTTATCGGTTCAAGGGTAGATTATGCATCAGTAGTGAAAGATAAAAAACACCTGATCCTAGAAAAGAATTTAGCAGGTGATATTGACAGTTTGGCTCTTTTATTAAAAAATATCTCCAGCAAATATCGCTATGGCAATGATTTTACGCTGAATGGATTAAAAAGAGCGATCGCTGAAGTTTTGACACTGTTCCCGATTTACCGTACTTACATTACACCCGATGGAATTGGGGATAGCGATCGCGTTACCATTGAGAAGGTCATTTACCAAGCCAAAGAACAAACACCCCTGTTGCAGCACGAACTAACTTTTATTGAAAAGTTAATGCTGCTAGAGTTTGATAATTCTCTGACTCAAACAGAACGCGAACAATGGATATATTTTGTCTTGCGAATGCAGCAATACAGCGGCCCGCTAATGGCAAAAGGCGTAGAAGACACCACATTATATGTTTATAATCGCTTGCTGTCGTTGAATGAAGTCGGAGGTAATCCCGGTCATTTTGGGATTCCAGTAAGCAAATTTCATGACTTTAACAAACAGCACCAAGCAACCTGGCCACACACCATGAACACCACCGCCACCCACGACACCAAACGCGGCGAAGATGTGCGGGCCAGATTGAATGTCCTTTCAGAAATCCCCGATGAGTGGGATCAGCAGGTAAATACTTGGAGCGCCATTAATCGAGGACATCGTAGCGATCGCCACGGGTTCGCTATACCCGATCGCAACGATGAGTATTTTCTCTATCAAACCCTAGTGGGGGCGTTTCCTTTTGCCGAACACGAACATGCATCCTTCGTGGAACGGGTGAAGGATTATATAATAAAGGCAATACGAGAAGCAAAAGTGCATACAGCCTGGTTACGACCTGATAGCGAGTATGAAGAAGCTTGCACTTCCTTTATTGAGAAAGTACTCGATCCTGACATCTCCGGGGAATTTCTAGAAGCCTTTCGTCCCTTTCAACAGCGAATTGCAGATTATGGCATATTCAATTCTCTTTCCCAAACTCTACTGAAGATTACCGCACCCGGCGTACCCGACTTATACCAGGGAACGGAACTTTGGGAACTGAGTCTAGTCGATCCAGACAATCGCCGTCCCGTGGATTTTGAACAGCGACGTACTTACTTAAGCGCCATCCGCGAACAGGCAAAAACAGACATTCTCGGACTAATTCAGGAGTTACTGAACAACAAAACAGACGGTAGAATCAAACTGTTTTTAACGGCTCAATTACTCCAAGCCAGAACAAACTATGTCTCATTATTCCAGGATGGCGACTATCTGCCGTTAGAAGTTCAGGGAACCTACGCCAATCATATTATCGCCTTTGCGCGGCGCGAGGGGAATCAAACAGCGATCGCGATCGCGCCACGCTTTTTAACTAGCCTCATCCAGCCTGGAGACAATCCCTTGGGCGAGTCAGTTTGGCAAGATACGCATCTGCAATTACCCTCTGGAACTTCTCACTCCTGGAAAAACGTCCTAACTCAGCAATCCTTAAAGGCTACAGAAACCCTATCTATCGCAGCAGCCCTCACCCATTTTCCAGTTGCGCTGTTAGTCAGTGATTAACGGGCATGGGGTAAAAGAGTCAGAAGGGAAGAGTAAAGAGGGCATAGAGGAAAACTCTTCTGCCTTGCTTTCTTGCTCTTTGATCTAGCCGTGTCAAGGTGAGATGTAGATTGAATTTCATATTTGTTCAACTCAAATCTTCACTTGTCCTTTTAGAATTCTGAAAATTCCGAGTACTGATCTCGAAGTTCCGAGTTCTGAGTTAGTTAATGAGATAGAAATTGCAGTCTCATCTTGACAGCGCTATTCCCTGCTCCTAGTCCTTAGTCTCTATTCCCCAGCCCCCATTTTGAATTTTGAGATGAATTATGACTACTCCAGTTTACATCGACACTCCACTAGCACTTACCACCACGCAGATTGAAGCTGTGCGTCTTCATATCAAAGAAACGTGGATAACCTTAACGCGATCGCACAAACACTTATTACAATCTGCAAAGGATACCAAGGTAGACCACAAAACCAACACTCCTTGGATTGTCTACATTTCCCCCTTAGAAGATTCTCCCAATATTCAAACTGTGTTGGAGCGATCGCTATCTCCCAAGGATATGCAATGCCTGGAAATTCGCACTTTGCCAAGTGAAGTGGAGGCGATTAAAGATCACGGATTGCTGTACCTACCAGGGCCTTATGTCGTACCAGGTGGCCGCTTCAACGAAATGTATGGCTGGGACAGCTACTTTATATTACTAGGACTTTTGCATGATGGCGAATTGGAGCTAGCGCAAAGCCAAGTTGAGCAACTGCTGTACCAGGTGCAGCATTACGGCATCGTCCTCAATTCCAACCGGACTTATATGCTGTCGCGATCGCAGCCCCCTGTCCTGAGTATGATGGTTTTAGCGTTATTCCAGCACACCCAAGATGAAGAGTGGTTGAAGGCAACCGTACCGCTGTTGGAGCAGTTTTACTATTATTGGGTAGTACCGCCCCATCTGAATGCTGCAACAGGCTTATCAAGATTTTATGCCTTTGGGGAAGGCCCCGCGCCAGAAGTTTTGTTTTCCGAGCGGGATGAGCAGGGAAAAAGCCACTACGATCGCGTCAAGGAGTACTATAAAACTTTTGAGGTTGAGGATTATGACGTTAGTCTTTATTACAACCGGGAAACAGACGAACTGACCAATCTATTTTATAAGAGCGATCACACCATGCGCGAGTCTGGTTTTGATATCACCAACCGATTTGGCCCTTTCAGTGCTGATATCCTCCACTACGCTCCTGTGTGCCTCAACAGTTTGCTGTATCAGGTAGAACAAGACTTGGCGCAAATTAACGATATCCTGGGGAACGAACAACTGCAACAGCAATGGCAGGATCGCGCAGATATCCGCCGCGATCGGATCGATCAGTTTCTCTGGGATGAAGAACAAGGACTTTATCTGGACTATCATTTCCAGAGTGGAAAACGCCGCCGTTACGAATTTGCTACCACCTTCTATCCTCTGTGGCTGGGAATTGCTTCTCCAACCCAAGCCAAACGCCTCGTCAAAAATCTCTCTTTGTTTGAAGCCCCAGGCGGAATTTTTACTAGTACTCATGTCACCGGCAACCAGTGGGATGCTCCCCTTGGCTGGGCACCACTGACGTTAATTGCCGTCCAGGGACTTCACCGCTATGGGTTTCATGCAGAGGGCGATCGCATTGCCAACAAATTTCTCGCTATGGTAGTTAAAGAATTCGAGCGTCACAATACCCTAGTTGAGAAATATGATGTTGAACGCTGTTCTGCCAATGTTTCCGACGAAATCTGCTTTGGGTATAGCTCTAACGAAGTTGGTTTCGGTTGGACAAATGGAGCGATTCTGGAACTCTTAGCAATCGGAGAGAAAAAAGTTTAAATAAAAAGGCGTGAGTTTTCCCTCGCGCCTTTATCTGATTTATTACAACTTGACTCTATATGGATTATGTATAGTTGAATGAAATTTGAAACCAACAAAATATCCAGAAACATGGCATTAGTTTTGAAGAAGCTACAGAAATATTTGACGGTGTTGTTTTCACCTCAATTGATAAACGGTACGACTATGAAGAAATTCGAGAAATTAGTATTGGCTCAATCCAAGGCGTTGTAATTATTACCGTCGCCCATACAGACAGAAACGGCAAAATTCGATTAATCTCTGCCCGAAAAGCCACCCCAAAAGAAAGGAAAACCTACTATGAGTATCTCGCCCAATCGACTTAAAGAACTCGAAATTATCCCTGATACAGCGATTGATACTTCAGATATTCCTGAATTAGATCAGCAATTCTGGGAAACAGCTAAAATGGTAAAACCTGTTAGCCAAGAAGCCACATTAATTCAACTAGATCAAGATATTCTAGATTGGTTTAAAAGCAAAGGAAAAGGCTACGAATCTCTAATTAACTCTGCTCTTCGCTCTTATATTGAGCATAATTCATCGCTATAACGCTTTACCTTACTGGCTCGTACCAAATCATGAGAAAGAATCACAATGGTTCAATCAGCCTCAAAAGTTCTAACCGTTGATGAATTTATTAGCCATTACAGTGAGTGCGATCGCTATGAAATAATTGATGGTGAAGAATTAATTGAGATGGAACCAACTGGGCTACACGAGCAAGTATCTGCATTGATTGGGCAAAAACTGAATGTAGAAATTGATTGTCAGGGGAAGCGATCGCAGTGCTTATTTTATAGTCGCAGATAAGATAAGAGAGTAACATGCTCCTCACACACAAGTAGCAATGACCTCAACCCTGCGGAAATTTCCCCGTCTCAATGCTCCGACGCTGCACCAGTTGCCCAATGGTTTGACAATCATTGCCGAGCAAATGCCAGTTGAAGCCGTAAACCTTAACTTATGGATAAAAGTTGGCTCTGCTGTAGAACCTGATGCTATTAACGGCATGGCTCACTTTTTAGAACACATGATTTTTAAAGGAACAGAACGACTGGCTAGTGGCGAATTTGAACGTCGAATTGAAGAACGGGGTGCTGTCACCAATGCCGCTACTAGCCAAGACTATACTCATTACTATATAACTACTGCACCAAAAGATTTTGCCGAGCTTGCGCCACTACAAATAGATGTAGTATCGAATGCGAGTATTCCTGATGATGCTTTTGAACGCGAGCGATTGGTAGTTTTGGAAGAAATAAGGCGTTCAGAGGATAATCCCCAGCGGCGTACATATCGGCGGGCGATGGAGACAGCCTTTGATCGTCTACCCTATCGCCGTACAGTATTGGGGCCAGAATCGGTGATTGCCGGACTTAAACCCCAGCAGATGCGAGATTTTCATACTAATTGGTATCAACCCCAGTCAATTACTGCTGTAGCTGTGGGCAATTTGCCTGTGGAAGAATTAATTGCAACCGTTGCTGAAGGATTTACAAAACTCAGTACAGACGCCATTAATGGCGTCTCTACACACTCGCCACTCAGTAAAGACGCGATTAATCGCGTCTTTACCCACTCCCGACTCCCCACTGAGCCACCATTTACTGAAATTGTCCGTCGAGAGTTTGTAGATGAAAGTCTCCAGCAAGCAAGGCTAGTAATGCTTTGGCGGGTTCCAGGAATGGTTCAGTTAGATCGCACCTATGGACTGGATGTTTTAGCCGGAATTTTGGGACATGGACGGACATCAAGACTGGTGAGGGATTTACGAGAAGAACGGGGATTAGTTTCTTCAATTTCTGTGAGCAACATGAGCAATCAGCTGCAAGGGACATTTTATATTTCAGCTAAATGTGCAGTGGAAAATTTAGCAGAAGTAGAAGATGCGATCGCTCAACATATTCGCACAATCCAAACTGAGCTAGTCACAGAATCAGAAATTGCCCGTGTGCGGCGGCGAGTAGCGAACAGATTTATTTTTAGCAATGAAACACCAAGCGATCGCACAGGGTTGTATGGTTACTATCATTCCTTAGTGGGAGATTTAGAACCCGCCTTTAACTACCCAGATCATATTCAGAGCCAAGATGCAACTGACTTGATGCAAGCAGCAAAAGAGTATCTTTCCCCAGATGCTTATGGTGTGGTTGTCGTCAAGCCGTAAATTAAAAATTGGGCATTGGGCATGATGCTAAAAAATAACTGACAATTCCCAACGCCCAGTTACTAATCCAAAATCCAAAATCTAAAATCCAAAATTGCATGATGTGGACTCAAGTCGATGCTCAAATTAGCCAGGTGACTGGCGAAAAATTTCAGAGTCAGCAACGGCGATCAGTTGGTGGCGGATGCATCAACCAAGGTTATGCTATTTCCAATGGTGAGATAACTTACTTCCTTAAGATTAACCAAGCATCCCAAGCTGCGATGTTTGAGGCTGAGGCAATGGGTTTAAAGGAAATGCTAGCAACAGCTAGTATTCGCGTCCCAAAACCTATTTGTTGGGGTGTAGCTGAGAATTCTAGCTACATCGTGCTGGAATGGTTAGAACTTGTTAGCGGTAACAGCAATTCGTGGGAAGAAATGGGGCACAAGTTGGCGGCGATGCATAAAGCTAGCAGTAGCCAAGGTTTTGGTTGGAAAATTAACAATACTATTGGTTCGACACCCCAAATCAATACTTGGACAGCAGACTGGACAGAATTTTATATTAAACATCGCCTGGGTTATCAATTTCAGTTGGCAAGGCGAAAGGGAGGAAATTTCCCCTCTTCAGAAAAATTACTAGCAGCTATCCCTGAACTATTGGCTACACACCAAGTGCAACCTTCTTTAGTACATGGCGATTTATGGGGCGGAAATGCCGGGTGTACTAACTCAGGAGAACCCGTGATTTTTGATCCAGCAACTTATTTTGGCGATCGCGAAGTTGATATCGCCATGACAGAATTGTTTGGCGGTTTCCCAGCAGCTTTTTACAAGGGTTACAACGAAGTTTTTCCTTTAAATGCAGGTTTTGAGCAAAGAAAAACGCTCTATAACCTGTATCACATTTTGAATCACTTCAATTTATTTGGCGGCAGTTATGCTTCCCAGGCGAACCGGATGATTGACCAAATTTTGCGCTAACTACAACTTTGCGTACCTCCGCGCTTCCCTCCGCGCTCCTCCGTGTTTAAATTTCACCTCTCAATTCCCCACCATTTGACTCACCATCACCCCCAAAGCCAGCATACCCAAAATCGTCATTAATCCCGCAGGCATAAACTTGCGTGTTTTAGCCAGCCTAACTGCAAAGACGACTACTAAAACACCAGTAACTATCACTGCTAAAATCGAACCCCAGCTTTGCCCCTGGAGTTGAAAGTAAGCGGCAAGTATTAGTAAAAAACCGCTAATGCTACCACTTAAGAGTGAAACCTTACTTCTAGCCTGAATGTAGCCCATAATGCCACCAACAATCGCTAATATGCCGTAGGCAAAAGCAGCAACTATACCTAAATTCA
>CAXUOL010000264.1:0-8396 GCA_964252435.1 uncultured Nostoc sp. | reverse complement strand
ACTGGCAACCCTCTGAAATTGAATTTGCCAGTCAAATAGCCGAGCAATTGGGAGTTGCATTAAAACAAGATTCTTATTTAAAGCAAGTTCAAATGCAGGTTGTCCAGTTAGCAGAAGCCACTGAACGCGAAAAAGCAATGGAACGTCAAGAACTGCTGGCTGCAACTATTGATAAAATCCGTCAGTCACTCGATATTAAAACTATTTTTAGAACCACTACTCACGCTGTGCGAGAGTTACTCGAAGTCGAGCGAGTTGCAATTTACCACTTCAACCCAGATTGGAGCGGTAAATTTGTCGCAGATTCCTTTAAAGATGGTTGGAAACCAGTTGCACAAACCCAACCAATGATTATAGAAACTTTTGAGAACACAGACGACGATAACGAACTTCCGCGTAACGAAACCTTTGTTCCAATTCGGGAAGGTGAAAAATTATGGGGATTATTAGTTGCTTATCAAAATTCGCAACCGCGTTATTGGAAAGAAGAGGAAATTAATTTACTGGCTCAAGTTGGAGTGCAATTAGGAATTGCGATTCAGCAAGCAGAATTACTCGAACAAACTAAACGTCAAACCTTAGAACTTACTCAAACTCTGCAAGAATTAAAACAAACTCAGACCAGGTTAATTCAGGGTGAAAAAATGGCAGGATTAGGACAACTACTTGCTGGAGTTGCCCATGAAATCAACAATCCTATCAGTTTTATTTTTGGCAATCTTATCCATTTAAGTGAATATACTCAAGAACTGCTAAAGGTAGTGAAACTTTACCGTCAAAACTCCTCAATATTGCCAACTATCCAAGAGCAAATTGACAAGAGTGATTTGGACTTTATCATCGAAGATTTACCCAAAACCCTTGAGTCAATGAAAGTAGGAACAGAGCGGATTTGTGATATTGTGCTATCACTACGAAACTTCTCTCGTACAGATGAGGCTGAATTGAAGCCAGTAGATATTCATGAAGGCTTGGATAGTACTTTGCTGATTTTAGGGCATCGCCTTAAAAAGAATAATGAACGCCCAGCTATTGAGATTGTTAAACAATATGATAGTTTACCTTTGCTCGAATGCTATCCCGCACAATTAAACCAAGTGTTTATGAATCTTTTGAGTAACAGTATTGATGCGTTAGAGGAAAAGTTTAACACTATACAGCAAAGGTATTTGAAATTATTACAAACGTGTCCGAGAATACCTTTGACTATCTGGATTAATACGCAAGTCGTTCATAACCAGATTGTAATAAGAATAGCTGATAATGGTCTGGGGATTCCAGAAGAAGTGCGATCGCATATATTTGATCCCTTCTTTACTACCAAAGCACCAGGTAAAGGTACGGGGTTAGGATTGTCTATTAGCCATCAAATAGTAGTTGAGAAACATCATGGTCAGATGAAATGTTCTTCTAAACCAGGAGAAGGAACAGAGTTTTTAATTGAAATTCCCAGCAGTAATTAGAGGCGATTGATTTTTGACAATTTTCAGTCAATCTTAAATAGGGGAGCCAGGATAAGTAGAGGTTCCTCCGTTCCCCGAAGGCATCATAACAAACTAATGCAGCAACGTCTGAATCAATATAATAATTTATTTTCTTTAGAGTTTAGGATCATTTTTTGAAATGCGATCGCAGATTTTGCGTTTGCTCATGAATTTGGAAATTTTTACCTCTGATGAAATACCAAAATAAAAGCAAATTGGTAATTAATAATACATAGTTTAATAAATAATTTGTATTTTCCATTTTTTCGCAAAAATGTCTCTGTTTTTATGTTCAACGCGGAGATTCTTTACCTACAACCCAAACTATCTCGCGTTGACACACCCGTAACTGGATTTACGCCATCGGCTCTTTCACACAGCAGCGACACTTGATAACGGTCAATTAAAGCATCGGTAAAATCAGCACCAGTGACATCAGCATCGTAAAAGCGGCTGCGGGTCAAAGTTGCTTCAGTAAATATGGCATTTTTCAAGTTAGCACCATCCATAGTGGCGCTATCGACTAAAGCGCCGCTCAAGTTCGCATCTTCCAAATTTGCCTTTAATAAAACTCCTTTAGTCAGAATTGCGTTGGTTAAATTTGCTCCTTGAAAATTCGTCCCCCGCATTTCTGCTGCGACAAAAGTCACACCTGCCAAATCAGCATGAGAAAAGTCACGATTTTCTAAATTTATATTGTTGTAATTAATTGTGTTTATCTGAGCAAAAGCCGGTTTAGGATTAAGTATTATCCACCCAAATGCTAGTAGTAAAATCACAATCAAACTCAAAAAACGCAGTAAAATCTTTTTCATAACTTTATTATTTGTCCTTTGTCATTAGTCCTTTGTCATTAGTCCTTTGTTAGTTAACAATGACTAATGACTAATGACTAATGACTCTTAGCTATTTCCAATCTTTCCCAATGCGGATTGTCAGATCGGATTCTAAATCACCAATGGCAGACACGTCGATTTGACCCAAGCCTAAGACTTTTTGCAAATCAACTCCAACTCGTCGGTTGCCTTTTTGGACAATAATCTGAGTTTGACGTTGGGTGTCCGGCCAATCAGGCACTTTGTAAATATTATTAAAGCCTTTCTGTTTGAGATAAGCAATAACTTTTTCAGTTAGCTGAGGTTGATTTGAAGCATTTTGAATAGCAATTTTGAGGTTAGGAACCTGACGCATATCTGGCTTTAGACCAGGTACATTTACCCCAACATAATCATTCAACAGGCTCTGTTGTCCAGTCATATTCAGCCAATAGCTATCAGGGTCTTTGCTAAAACGGCTAAAGGTACCAGGCAACACAGTCATTTGGAAATTATCTCGATCTAGGTTAAGACCGAAATTGACCAACGCCATCATTTCTTCCATCTTCAGGTTGGTATCAAAATATTTTCGCATCAAGCGAGTTAATTGAGGCAACCTGGGTAAGACGGTAGGACTATTTAAACGTTGCAGCAGGGCTGCTACAAGTGCTTGCTGACGCTGGACTCTCGGCAAATCTCCCAAACCTGGTTCGCGGAATCGGGCAAACTGTTCTGCTTGTTCGCCGTTGAGGGTTTGCCAGCCACTGACTAAATTAATCGACAGCCGACTGCTGGAGTCTTTATATTCCATTGATTGGGGAACAAAGACTTCTACTCCGCCTAACTGATCGACTAACTGCCGTAAGCCGCTAGTAGAAATGCGGATGTAGCGATCGATTGGGGCGTTGTTTAAGGTACGGCTAACTACCCGTGCAGCCAAGACTGGGCCGCCTTTGGCATTGGCATCAGATACCTTAGTTAATCCCTTTTCTCCCTTTTCGGGGATGGCGATCATTGTATCTCTGGGAATGGAAAGCACCCGTACAGATTTTTCACTAGGGTTCAGTCGTACCAGTAGCATGGAGTCGCTTTTCCCTGCAAAGCTTTCTGGAGAGCCATCAACAGTACCGCTGACTGGTTCAATCCCCATGATTAAAATATTCATCGGACGTGAAAGCTTGTACTGGGAGAGTTTGCTCCATAACTCCCCTGGTAATGGGATTTTTACTTCGTCTTTAGCAGCAGTTCCTAAATCGTCATCTGTTCGATCTAGATTGCTCCATAAAGGAGTCCACAGCGCTAATGTTGACACCAGCAGCCCAGATAAGATGATGCCAATGACAACCGTCATAAACCATAACAGCCATCGAGGCATGGTTAAGCCCAGTCTCTCTGAAAGCTGATTGGGAAACGCACCCACAGATTCGACGACGCTACGGTGGTTCGGATTCGCTGGCTGGTTTAGTTCGACCTGCTCCTCCTCTGAGTCGGCTACTGGTGCTGGCGTTACTTGATTTTCTGTCCGTTGAAGTTGCGACGATCGCACGTCACTTTCAAACTCTACTACTTGCCCAGACGTAACCGGATTTTCCGACCATTCGACTTGTTTTATCACAATTATCTCCCCACTCAACCACTCCCTAAAAGTATGTTAATCCAAGCTACAAATATTGCCAGTGGAAAAGCTCACTGTAAACTTGTAATGTTCTTCGGTAGGCGTGTATGACAACATGAATACTTTATTGTTCCCCGTAATCCTAGCTGGTGGTAAAGGTGAACGTTTTTGGCCTCTAAGCCGCAAAGACCGACCCAAGCAATTTTTAAGTCTTGATGGTAGCTCTAGAAGTTTATTACAAGCAACCGCCGATCGATTGATTGAACTCGGTGGCGG
This sequence comes from uncultured Nostoc sp., assembly GCA_964252435.1. Lineage (GTDB taxonomy): Bacteria > Cyanobacteriota > Cyanobacteriia > Cyanobacteriales > Nostocaceae > Nostoc. Next base: position 4,206 of record CAXUOL010000264.1, on the reverse strand, counting down.
GTGGGATTTCTTGTGGGTGATTACTTCTAGTCAGATAGCTGACGGGGTACGCCAACAATTACCTAATCTACCAGTTGAAAACTTGCTGATTGAGTCGGAAGGCAGAGACACTGCCGCCGCCGTTGCTTGGACAAGTTTAGAAATCAAACAGCGCTATGGAGAAGACGCTGTGATTGGCTTTTTCCCTGCTGACCACTGGATTGCTGACCAAGAGGCGTTTGCACAGACATTAAATGCAGCTACGCAACTGGCAACAAGCACAGCAGCGATCGTTACACTGGGGATCAAGCCTACTTTTCCATCAACCGGTTACGGCTACATTGAGCAAGGTGAAAAAATAGGTAGCTTTAATGAGTTGCCAGCTTATCACGTGAACCGCTTTACTGAAAAGCCCGACCGGGAAACGGCAGAAACTTTTTTATCTACGGGACGTTTTAGCTGGAATAGTGGAATGTTCGTTTTTCGGGCGGGGGTTGTTCTCAAGGAACTACATACCCATGCTCCAGAAATTATCGAACCTTTAGAACAACATGGTCCTGATATCTATCCCCAGTTGCCTAAGAAGAGTATAGACTATGCGTTAATGGAAAACACAACTCTAGCATACGTTTTGCCAGTTGATTTTGGTTGGGATGATTTAGGAGATTGGAATGCGATCGAACGTTTACTGAAAACAGAAGAGACTCCCAATGTGGAACTCGCTACTCACGTAGGTTTAGATACGCAAGGGGCGATTATTTACGCCTCAAATCCAGAAGATGTAGTTGTTACTATTGGTTTAGAGGATGTGGTGATTGTGCGCGATCGCAATGTCACCCTCGTTGTTAAAAAAGAACGTACCCAGGAAATCAAGCAGATCCTTAAAATTCTCCAAAGCGATTCCCGATTTACTGACCTGCTATAAAAGTTAGAACCCTTGGCAGAGGCGAAAAAGTCTATTTTCCCATTATAACTTGACAGTCTGTTATTTTATCTGACAGTTATGGACATTATTAGCTTTGAGCCTCTCGCCAAGACAATGGCCATCGATTCTATTACTGCCTATCAAAAATATATTTCTCCGTCCAAAGGTTTTTCTTGTTCCCATCGCTTATTACACGGCGGGGATTCCTGCTCAAACTACGTTAAACGAATGCTGAACGAACAGAAGCTCCACCAAGCCGTACAATCATCCATAAAAAGATTTCAAGACTGTGCCGCAGCTAGCAAAACTTTAACAAGCATCAAAACTAGAGCCGATTTCCGTTGTATTGTCATCCCTTGCTGCCTACCTCTTTAACTCCTCTGCCTCTTTGTAGTTTTTTACAAAAATGTTCCTCACCCAAACTGTTCCCCGTCAACGAGAAATCCTGGAAGTCTTCCTTCGCAATGGCTGGGACTATATGCGAAGGTTACTTACTGGTGGCAAAGCTGATGAACCCCAGCTGCCGACACCTGCTGTTTTAAAAAATGTCCTGGTAGATTTGGGGCCAGTTTACGTCAAACTTGGTCAGTTAATGTCTACCCGCCCTGACTTACTGAGCGCCTCCTATATTGAGGAATTGTCAACTCTACAAGATGAAGTACCACCAGTTCCTTGGTCAGAGATAGAAATAATCCTCCGCAAAGAATTAAAACGTCCGCTAGCAGAAACCTTCAGCACAGTTAACCCGATCCCAGTCGCCGCCGGATCGATTGCCCAGACACATCGAGCTACACTAGCAGACGGTCGAGAAGTCGCTCTAAAAGTGCAACGTCCGGGAATTGATATTACTATTGGCCAAGATATTGCTTTAATTCAAGGTATTGCCGATTTAGTGGCGCGGACTGAGTTTGGGCAAACCTATGAAATTAAATCCATTGCTGAAGAATTTACCAAAGCTTTAGAAGCCGAGTTAGATTTTACAAGGGAAGCGGGTTTTACAGACCAACTGCGGCGCAACTTATCCCAGAGTCGCTGGTATGATCCCACACAAATAGTGGTGGCGGAAATTAACTGGGAATTGACCACAGAGAAATTACTGGTAATGGAATGGCTGGATGGAGTGCCGTTCCTGGCAGCGGATTTGGATAATGACCCCAACGTTAAAGATCCTGCCGAGAAGCGTAAAGAAATAACTACTTTGTTATTTCGGGTATTTTTCCAGCAACTATATATTGATGGCTTTTTTCACGCCGATCCCCATCCAGGAAACTTGTTTTATCTCAAAGATGGGCGTGTCGCTCTCTTAGATTGTGGCATGGTGGGAAGACTCGATCCCCGGACACAGCAGATATTAACAGAGATGTTGTTAGCGATCGTTGATTTAGATGCTCAAAGGTGCGCTCAGTTAACTTTGCAGCTATCAGATTCTGCTCAACCGGTAATTTTGTCGCGGTTAGAAAATGATTACGATCGCATGTTACGTAAGTATCATAATGTCAGCCTCACACAAATAAACTTCAGTCAGATAATTTATGAAGTTTTACAAGTTGCGCGCAACAATAAAATTAGGTTGCCTAGTAATATGGGTTTGTATGCCAAAACCCTAGCAAATTTAGAAGGAGTAGCGCGGACATTCAACCCAGAGCTTAATTTTTTTGATGAAGTCAAACCATTAATTACAGACTTATTTCGTCGCCAGCTAATAGGGGATAATCCAGTGCGATCGCTATTACGGACAGCCTTGGATATTAAAAGTCTGTCTCTCCAATCTCCCCGCCAAATTGAACTATTATTAGACCGTGTTACCTCAGAAACCTTACAGTGGAATTTATCGCTGCGCGGGTTAGATGGTGTACGGCGCACTATGGATGATGCCGCTAACCGACTATCTTTTAGTATATTAGTGGGTTCGCTGATTATGGGTGCGGCAATTATTTCTACCAGAGCGCAGACAACTCAGCTATCTTTTTTAAGCACCACCCTGTTTGCAGTCGCTAGTTTATTGGGTTTGTGGTTAATTATTAGTACATTGCGATCGGGACGTTTACGGTAAAATCATTTTGAATTTTGGACTTTGAATTTAAGGAAAAATCTAAAATTGAAAATTGAATAACTCCCAATACTGTTCGGTTAAGGCAAGAGACGCGATGAATCGCCGTCTCTACAATAATTAGTCTTTCGTGGAGACTGCGATTTATCGCATCTTTGTGATGATTTATCGCATCTTTAGCGTACAATTTTATACTTCAACATAGGTTTGCATTGTCGCTTTTGCCACAATTGTTATTAACTGGATAATATTCCGGCAATACTCGTCAATTCCATAATTTTCTCAAACTGAAAATCATGAGCTAAATTCTTGATAAAATTTTGCAGTACAGCATTTTCTGAAGGGATTTGCTCAATTAATTCTAAAATCAGGTCATCACTACATTGAGCTGCGGCAGTATACAACTGTTTTACCCATTCAGGTGACATTTCAGATAAAAGAGTCACTAAATCTGTGAGCGTCAATATTGATTTTGGTCTTTGTTGCTTTAGGTTTGTTAGCTGATAGCTTTCTTCTTGATAAATATATTGAACTCCCAAATATTCACTTAACTTTTCTAGTAATTCTTCCTCGCGGAAAGGCTTGTTAATATAATCATCGCAACCCGCTTTGATTATTGCCTCTCGTTGTTCCTCAAAAGCATTAGCAGTTAAGGCAATAATAATAGTCTTCCAATTGGGGATTTGGGATTTGATATTTTGGATTGAGGTTTCTTCTCTAGTTTTAATAACTTTTGTAGCTTCGTAGCCGTCCATAATTGGCATCCGCATATCCATTAAAATTAGATGTGGTTGCCATGTCTGCCAAAGTGCGATCGCTTCAATGCCATTTATTGCTTCTTGAACTGCAAAACCGATAGATGTCAGAATTTTCATTAGCACTAAACGGCTGTCTATGGAGTCATCAACCACTAAAATACGGTATTCGCTTTCAGCAGGCGCTAAACTAATAACTTGGGGTCTAGTTTGTTGGATCTGGATTTCGCTGGCTGCGGCTAGACCAAATTGAATATCAAAAGCAAATTTACTTCCCTCACCAATAGTGCTGGTGACGCTAATATCTCCTCCCATTAGTTGCACGTATTTGCGGCTAATTGCTAAACCTAGTCCTGTTCCCTGTTGCGATTTTCTTCCGGTTTCAGTTTGCCCAAAAGCTTCAAATAGCAAGTCAATTTCTTGTGGGGCAATACCACGACCAGTGTCTTGTACCTCGAAGGTTAGGGATTGGGCATTGGGCACAAGAGGCAGAGGGG
>CAXUOL010000263.1:0-8396 GCA_964252435.1 uncultured Nostoc sp. | reverse complement strand
GTTTCCATCGTTTCCGCCTTGCGAGAAGTCATTGTTAAAGGTGTTCTAGAAACAAATTGGAGTCAAGTTTTAGCAACTTGTGCCTTTTTATTAGTGCTGGGAATACTACTGTTTCTCAGAGTTTGGCTACCCCCGACCTTTGAAGGTATCGACCCGGAACAAGAAGCATCTAAACGCTATAGAAACCGAGCCAAGTCTGAATTAATAGAAAACAATGGTCATTAAAAATAGGGAGTAGGGAGTGGGTAGAGACGCGATTAATCGCGTCTAATGTTCTGCCATGTCCAATGCCCAATTCCCCATTCCCAATTCCCAATTCCCCATTATTAACAGAGGTTATTATGTCTGCTGCCACATTAACGCCCAACCATAGCAGAGATGTACAAGTTGTTGAAATTGGTAAAAATACTCTGATTCTACGATCGCGGACTTGGGACAGATTAAAATTTGAGGTGGAGTATTCCCGCCAACGGGGAACTACAGCGAATTCTTATCTGATTCAAGCTGATAAAAAGGCTTTAATTGACCCTCCTGGTGAATCTTTTACCGAAATTTACCTTGAGCAACTAGCACAAAATCTAGATTTCATCACTCTAGATTACATTGTTCTTAGTCATGTCAACCCGAACCGGAGAGCAACCTTGCAAGTATTGCTCTCTCTGGTTCCTCAAGCCACTCTCATTTGTTCTCGCCCCGCCGCTAATGCTCTAAAAACTGCCTTTCCCGAATTTGAATCACCTATTCAAGCGATGCGATCGCAGGATACTCTAGATTTAGGACAAGGACATCTTCTATCATTTACCACCGTACCAACTCCCCGGTGGGCAGATGGACTTTGTACTTATGATTCCGCCACAAAAATTCTCTACACAGACAAACTTTTTGGCGCTCATATTTGCGAAGATACCTTGTTTGATGAAGATTGGAAGGGATTAGATGCGGAACGTCGTTACTATTTTGAATGTCTCCATGCGCCCCAAGCCAAACAAGTTGAAGTCGCATTAGATAAATTATCGGTTTTGGGAGCTAGATGTTATGCCCCAGCACACGGCCCGGTTGTCCGTTACAGCCTGAGCCGTTTTACTTATGATTACCGTCAATGGTGTCAAGGGCAAAAATCTCAAGAATTGAGTGTTGCTTTGCTTTATGCTTCTGCTTATGGAAATACAGCAATTCTAGCGAATGCGATCGCTCAAGGTTTAATCCAAAATGGAGTTAATGTAGAATCAATCAACTGTGAACTAGCCGATTCTGCGGAGATTAACCGTATTGTAGAAACCTGCGATGGCTTGATTATCGGCTCACCCACTTTAGGCGGACATGCACCAACTCAAATTCAAACTGCTTTAGGAATAGTTCTCTCGGTGGCGGCTAAAACTAAGTTAGCAGGGGTGTTTGGTTCCTACGGTTGGAGTGGCGAGGCAATAGATTTAATCGAAAGCAAGCTCAAAGATGCAAATTATCAACTAGGATTTGAAACAATTCGGGTGCGTTTCAGTCCGACTCCTGAGATTCTCCAGCAATGTCAACAAGCCGGTGCTTCTTTTGCCCAAAACTTGAAGAAAACCAAAAAACTGCGGACTTCCCGCCATGTTGTCACAGAAACCCATGTAGATCGTACTGAACAAGCGGTGGGGCGAATCGTTGGTTCTTTGTGTGTTGTGACAACTCGTGATGAAGAAACTCACAAAGGGGTTTTAACTTCTTGGGTATCGCAGGCAACTTTTAACCCGCCAGGAATTATGATTGCGATCGCTAACGAGCAAAATGCAGATTTAATGCATCATCCTGGCGATAAATTTGTGCTAAATATCCTCAAAGAAGGAAGAAATGTCCGCCGCTATTTTTCTCGTCATAGCACTTTAGGCGATAATCCCTTTGCAAATCTTGCCACAAAAACTGCTCTGAATGGTTGTTTGATTTTGAATGAGGCATTAGCCTATTTAGAATGTACGGTGCAAAATCAGCTGGAATGTGGCGATCGATGGTTAATTTATGCTGTCATCGATCACGGTGAAGTGTTAGAAAATGATGGTGTCACGGCTTTGGAACATCGGAAATCTGGTAGCTATTATTAATCTGACTCTTCACTCTTATCTAAAAAACTTCTCTGTTTGTAGAGCTACGGTGTACACACAAGTCTTTTAGTGGGACTTAGACAAAAAGTAGCCAGAAAAAACACTCAAATGTATATACAGAGAGACTTTGACATCGTTCTGCCTAGTTTCTTGATATATCTGGGTTTCAAGCATTTTTGAGCCTTTGGTGTATTTTCCTTGTCCTGTATGGGTTTGAGGCTTGTTTCTGGCTCAAAAATGTTTAAGTCCCGTTGGAGTTGCAATGGCATTGTTTTGGTTGACAATGGCATTGTTCCGCTTACACGAATAGTCAGGTTATATATTTACAGCAGTTTCCATGTATTTAAACCATACCTGTCGTAGGGGCGCAAGGCCTTGCGCCCCTACCGTGTGGTCTATTTACTATTTGTTGATCATCTTTAAATATATAATTTAATGTTATTTACATGGATGTAAAAACCTTAAAAATATTTATTTTTGTAAAAAGCACATGGTCAACTGCTACTTATCAAAAGTATAGTATATTTATAAAGTTTAAGTAGATTGAAAAGTTCAAAAATTATTTTACAAGCAATGAAGTCTTTACTCACGACTAAGTAATTGTTAAAATTGCAATTTTGAGCTTGATAAAAGCTGCAACTACTCTAAGCCCATACATTGGCTTAGATATTATTATATGAATTCCGTACAAAGTAATTTTGTATGGCAGGAATTCGCGTATTTAATCGGGAAACTCTCAGCAAACAGAGTATTTAATTCTTGAGAGCTTGCTTTAGCAAGTTAGCTTTAGGTTGTGAATAATACAGTATTCACAATAAACAGTGGTGTTTTATTTTGTGTGTGAGGAACGAGTGTGAATTACTACCAATTAATGTATGTTATAAGAGTCAGTTGGCTGTGCTTACTTACTGCTTTAATTTCGCTAGGTGCATCTCCTGCAACTGCTCAATCAATTGCTGACAATCCTGTAAACAATTTTGAGAGTGCAGACAAAGACAACAGTAGCGTCTTTTCAACTAATTTTAATTATTTAAAATCTAATGCGATCGCTCAAGTAAATTCAGTATCTCAATTATCTGATGTTAAGACAACAGATTGGGCATTTCAAGCACTGCAATCGGTAGTGGAGCGTTACGGTTGCATTGTGGGATATCCTGACAGTACTTATAAAGGGAATCGTGCCTTAAGCCGTTATGAATTTGCTGCGGGATTGAATGCTTGCTTAGATAGAATCAACGAACTGATTGCTACTAGCACTGGTGATTTAGTTAAAAAAGAAGATTTAGCTACTCTCCAAAAACTTCAAGAAGAATTTACATCTGAACTTGCAACATTACGCGGTCGAGTAGATGCCTTAGAAACTCGCACTGCTACCTTAGAAAAGCAACAGTTTTCTACCACAACTAAACTTAATGGCGAAGCGATTTTTTCTTTGTCTACAGCGACAGGTGGAGAACCAGGTAGCCAAGATGCTAAATTAGCCTTCAATAATCGCGTCAGGCTCAATCTCACCAGCAGCTTTAACGGCAGTGATTTGTTCATTGTTGGACTTCAAGCTTACAACTTCAGATCGACAGGTTCATTTTATGAAAGAGGAACCATTCAAGGTCAAATACTGCCAAGTTCAAGTTTTTTGGGCGCAGGTTCAACCAAGTTAAGCTTTGAACCTCAATTTCCTGGTTTTAACCCCCAGACACTGCAACCTGACGGCGGAGCAAACTCAGTTAGTCTTTACAAGCTAGCTTATGTCTTACCGTTGTCTCAGAAATTCGTTGTTTTTGGTGGAACAAATGCAGAGATTACAGATGTTTTTCCTGCCATCACTCCCTACGCTAGCGATAGTCAAGGTGCAATCTCTCGATTTGCAGGTTATAACGCTGCTGTCAGAATCACAGGAGGTACTTCTGGTACGGGTTTATTAGCGGGTGCTGGTTTCTTGTGGAATCCTTCAAAACAAGTAGGACTCGGAGTTATCTATGGTAGTGGTTCGGCTTCAATACCAGAAGATCGCGGACTTTTGAACACACCTTTGGGAGGAGGTTTCTTTAACGGTACACAAGCAATTGCTGCACAACTAACCCTCAAACCAATCTCAACTATTGATATCGGCATCAACTATGCACACAGTTACCACACAATCAATATTCTCGGTACAGGCTTAGGTAGCGCTGATATTGCTTCTATTCGATTTACTCCCAATGCAGCACAACTGGCGAGGTTTGGTGGTGACGCTACACTAGCAACTCTTGATGAGCCAATCAATGTAAATTCTGTGGGTGCAACGGTAACGTGGCGGTTTGCACCGAAAACATCCTTGTCACTGTCAGGTGCATTGCTTTTTGCTAATCTCTTGAATGTAGATGCCTCTACAACCTTTAGTAGCTGGTCGGCTGGGTTGCACTTTAAAGATATATTCCATGAAGGAAACACCGCCGCCGTCATTTTTGGACAGCCGCTTTATCGACAATCTGTAGCGGGAATTGCTTCTCGTCCAGAAGACACGACTCCCTACCATTTAGAAACGTTTTATAACTATCGGGTCAATGACAATATCTCCATTACCCCTGGTGTCTATTTCATCTTCAGTCCCGAAGGCTTTAGTGCTAATGACACAGCAATTGTAGGCGCACTTCGCACTACTTTTGCCTTCTAGAGCGCTGGGGATTGGGGAAGAAGCGAGGGAGCAGGGGAGAAAGAAGTTGTAGTAAGTTTTTCCCCTCTATCCCTCTGTTTCTTTTCAATAATGGGGATTAGGGACTGACTATGAACTATTTTGACACAAAGAGGTTTTTCAGGAACTTTACCCTTTGTCAGCTAATCTTTGTGCCAGTCCCCCATACTCAATATTGCGATCTAAGATTGTTGGGTATCTTATAAATTGCGATCGCCACTATACCGATGATCGAAGTTGAACATCTGAGTAAAATATACGGTTCCACCCCAGCGATTACTGATGTCACCTTTAGCGTCGAACCTGGGGAGATTTTAGGGTTGTTGGGCCCCAATGGCGCTGGAAAAACCACAACCATGCGGATTCTGGCTGGTTATTTACCGGCAACTAATGGAAATGCTCGGATTGCTGGGTATGATGTCCATGAAAATTCCCTCGCTGTCCGTCAACGCATTGGTTATTTACCGGAAACACCGCCGTTATATCCAGACATGACGGTAGAGGGATTTTTGCATTTTGTCGCCCGAATTAAGGGAGTTCCAGCAGGCGATCGCCCCAATAAGGTAACAGCCGCCATCAAACGTTGTAACTTAGAAGAGAAGCGGCGAGTGATTATCCGCAAACTCTCTAAAGGATACCGCCAAAGAGTAGGAATTGCTCAAGCGATCGTCCACGATCCCCCAGCGATCATTTTAGATGAACCCACCGTCGGACTCGATCCCCGCCAAATAATTGAGGTGCGGAATTTAATTAAAAGTCTCGCTGGGACTCACACAATTATTCTTTCCACGCACATTTTGCCAGAAGTAAGCATGACTTGTAGCCGCGTCGCCATCATCAATCGCGGTAAAGTTGTGGCAACTAATACACCAGAAAACCTGATGACTCAGTTGACAGGCGGTTCAGGGTATGAATTGGAAATAGAAGGAGAAGCTGCCCTAGCGAAACAGGTATTGCAAAAAGTCGCGGGTGTGAGCCTGATAGAATCAATTCCGACAGCCGGAGGTCATCAACCCCAGGAAAACCGCGCTTACCTGCGGGTGATATCGCAACCAGGAAAAGAACCAGGAAAAGATATTGCCACAACATTAGTGCGTGCAGGATTCGGTTTACATGAACTGCGGCGGGTTAACGCTACTTTAGAAGATGTATTCTTGCAACTGACCACAGAAGAAAAGAATTTCGATCCTGAGGTAGACTTAGCAGCAGACAACGAAGGAGAAGCAGCGTAAATGGGTATAGTGCTGAGTAATATTATTGCCATTTATCGCCGAGAGTTACAGAGTTATTTTGTATCGCCTTTAGCTTATGCGATCGCAGGCATATTTTGGTTAATAGCAGGGTTCTTTTTTTTGTTGATTTTGCTCGGGCCAACCGGCATTATCGCAGAAGCTTTTTATCATGATTCACAAGGGACGCCAGGAGCGCTAGATGTTGGTTCCAGGTTTATACAAGATTTTTTAAGTACAATGGCATGGTTATTGCTGTTTTTACTACCAATTCTCTCAATGGGACTTTATGCCGAAGAACGTAAGCGTGGTACTTTGGAACTGCTAGCTACATCGCCGATAACCAACTGGGGAGTAGCTGTAGGTAAATTATTGGGAGTGCTCACCTTTTTTATAACTTTGGTAGTGCCAATGTTGGGGTTAGAAGCGATCGCATTGAGTGCGGCAAACCCACCAATGCAGCCAGCAATTCTCTTGTTAGGTCATCTCGGATTAATCTTACTAGCAGCAGCAATTTTGTCCTTGGGAATGTTCATTTCCTCTTTAAGTGAAAGTACAATTTGGTCTGCTGTCTTTACTTTCACAGCAAGTATATTGCTTTTGTTAGTTCCAGATTTTATAGGCCAAAAACTCGGTGGCTCAGTGGGAGAATTCCTCAGTCAGCTTTCATTGGCAAAACATTACAACAATTTGGTTCAAGGGATTTTTGATACCAGCAGCTTAATTTTATTTGCCAGTTACATTTTTTTGGGCATCTTTCTCACCGCTCAATCAATTGATGCACTGCGTTTTCAAAGGCAGTAGTTATATAAGTTATGAGTTAAAAGTTAGGAGTGAGGAGTTAAAAGTCATCAGGACTTAAGCAAAGTAATGAAAAAACCAACTGAAAAGGAGATATCCGCGCAGCGTCTCGTAGAGAAGGGAACAAAGGAATAATAGTTTCAGAGAGTCAATAATAACTCCTAACTCCTAACTCCTAACTCCTAACTCCTCACTTCAGTCTAATAACATGAAGATAGTTGCAAAAAAGAAACTGTGGAAATATTTGTTTTGGTTGGGGCCGTTCCTAATTACTGTCGGCTTAACAGTTGGGTTAGTCTCTGAACAGTGGGGATTAATTCCATTAGTATTTCTAATTGCGGGAATTGTTATCAGTGGGTTGGGGATAATATGGCAAAGCTATCAGAGTAACTGGTGGAATCGTCGTTCTACCCAAGCTGGGACTAATGCCTTAGTGGCAACTCTGGCAGTATTGGCAATTTTGGGATTGATTAACTTTTTGGGAACTCGCTATCACTTGCGGGCAGACTTAACAGAGGCTCAATTATTTACCCTTGCACCCCAGTCACGTGAATTAGTAAGGGTTTTGCCACAGCCTGTTAAAGTGTGGGTGTTTGATATTAACCAAAATCCCCAAGACCGAGAACTACTAGAAAATTATCAACGCCAAAGCTCAAAATTTAAATACGAGTATATCGATCCCCAAGCTAGACCAGGACTTGCAGAAAAGTTTGGTGTCAAAGATGATGGAGAAGTTTATTTAGAATCTGGCGATAAACGGCAATTAGTACAAACAATAAATGAAAATGAGCGATTGTCAGAAATTAGATTAACTAGTCGCCTACAACAACTAACAAATTCAACCACAGCTAAAGTTTACTTACTCCAAGGTCATGGTGAACGCCAACTTTCGCCTGGTAAAGATGCAATATCACAAGCAGTTCAGGCATTAGGCGATAAAAGTTTTACAACATCACCCCTGAATTTAGGAGAAACTTCCAAAGTTCCTCAAGATGCGGTTGTAGTGATAGTAGCTGGCCCCAAACGAGGACTGTTTGAAGGCGAAGTCAAAGCTTTGCAAGAATATCTTAATCGCGGCGGTAACTTACTGCTGATGATTGATCCCAATACCGATCCCAAACTTAACAGCTTGCTACAAGAGTGGGGTGTTCGTCTGGATAATCGTTTAGCAGTCGATGTCTCTGGCGAAAGCGTCGTGGGACTTGGCCCTGCTGCGCCCTTAGTCACAGAATATGGACAACATCCGATTACCAAAGATTTCGGTAACGGAAATTCTTTTTATCCGATTGCCCGACCACTGGAAATTACCTCTGTGCCTGGTGTTCAGGCTACTCCACTGCTACGAACCAAACCCTATCCCAACAGTTGGGCAGAAAGCGACCTCCAAAGCGAAAAATTGGAGTTTAATGCAGATAAAGACCTCAAAGGGCCTTTAACCTTGGGCGTTGCCTTAACAAGAAAGCAAGCAGCTAAATCTGTTTTCACTCCCCAACCTACACCGACACCTTCACCCCTGCCATCACCAACCACTCAAAGCAAGGCCAGCCCTACTCCTTCACCCTCCCCCAAAACTCCGCAAGCTTTACCATTACCATCACCAATCACCCAAGGCAAGGC
>CAXUOL010000262.1:0-8415 GCA_964252435.1 uncultured Nostoc sp. | reverse complement strand
CCATCAACTATGTGAAATCCCTGTAATTCTAGGTTATTTGGGTCAAACCAAAAGTAATCTGGAGTGCGAAATGTATTCTGGTAAATTTGCTTTTTTAAACCTTTATCAACCGAGGCAGTGGAATTAGATAATAGCTCAATAATCACATTGGGGTATTTGCCGTCTTCTTGCCACACAAACCAGCTTTTGCGGTCTTTTTTCTCTGTATCTAAAACCACAAAAAAATCCGGCCCTCGAAATTCTTCTGACTTCTTCTGGTTGGGACTGAAATAGATTGTCAGGTTGCCGGTAGCATAAAAATCTTGACGATCGCGCCACCACCATTTAATCAGGCGGATAAGTAAATCAATTTGTTCGCGGTGTAAATCAGATTCCAAGTGGGGTTCATCACTATAGATATCACCTGGTGGGAAAATTATACTCTCAGTGACAACTTGTAAACTAGGGGTGGTGGCAATGGGCTGAGACATACAAGATACTTTTTCTGTTTGTATCTATGCTATCGTGACCAACCTTTGCATGATGAATGCGTAGGCGCAACCCGTCGTAGACATCGCACTTCTTATTCCTCATCCCGATATAACTCTTGCAAGTCCTGTAACTGAGTCTTCCGGGAAATCCGGCGATATTTTTTACTTTCTAACTTGGGTTCGTATTGACTCTGCCCTTTACCTTTGCTTTTTAACTTCATAGTGGATTCTGGATCGGCCTGTTGGTGTAGCTGTGTTTGATGAGCGATCGCCGCGTCCAAAAATTCTAAATAATGTTCATATCGTTCCCAGTTTCCCCGCACCACACACTCAGGCTCGTCTCGATGCAGACAATCACTAAACCGACAGCTAGCAACTGCTAACCGCTTTCTGGCTTCTGGGAAATAATGGATTAATTCTTCTGGGATACAATCCATATCTGGCTGATTAAAACCGGGAGTATCTGCCAGTAAACCACCGCTAGGTAACTCAAATAATTCTATATGGCGAGTGGTATGACGACCACGAGCTAGTTTACCAGAAACTTCTCCGACTCGCAGCTCAAGAGAGTCAATCAGCGTATTAATTAAGCTGGATTTACCAACCCCGGAAGGCCCAGCAATTACAGTAATTTTATTGCTCAAATATTTGGCTGCTTGGTCGGTATTTATACCATCTTTGACGCTGATAAATATTGGTTGATAGCCCCAACCGAGCAGGCGATCGCTAACTTGTTGCTGTTCCTGCGGTGAAATTAAATCACTTTTATTTAAACATAAAAGCACATCCAAGTTAGTAGACTCAGCCTTAATCAGAAACCGACTCAGTTGATAAGGTTCCAAAGGTGGATCGGCAACAGCAAATACCAAGAGGATTTGGTTGACATTGGCGATCGCCGGACGATCTAACTCACTTTGGCGGGGTAAAACCTCAGCGATCGCACCCCGTCCCCCAGCCCAATCTGGCTCCTCTACCACAACGCGATCGCCTACCATCACCTGTTGTCCGATTTTTTTCAGACGTGTTCTCCGGGTACAAAGCAGCAGAGGAGGCGAGGGCAAAGAGGCATTTAAATCCAGTTTCTCCTCTGCTCCCCTGCTCCTCTGCTCCCCTGCCTCTTGCTCCATTTGTACTCGGTAAAAATTAGCCTGTACAGCCACCACCGTACCCAATAACTGTCCAGTTGCGGCAAAATTTTCCCCTGTCATTGGCCAGCAACTGGACGGCGCACTAACAGAGAAAAATAATTAGTGCAGTCTGTAATTTGTTCCACCTGATAACCTGCCATTGTCAAACTATCAGGAACCTGCTCAATCGGCTCACCAGGGTCTAGCCAGACTTCTAGCAAACCTCCCAATGGCATTTTCTCCAGACGTAGTTTTGTCCGCACGAAATTAATCGGGCAAGGGGTGCCGCGTAAATCAAGTTGAGCATCGGGAGTTGAAACAGAAGAGAGCATCATCACTTAAATAAATTTCCCAAAAATCCTTCTAAACCGCCTTTACCAGTCCGATCCCCCTTAATTTTAGCCAGCTTCTCCAGCAGTTCCCTCTCCTCTGGGGTGACTTTATTGGGAATATCAATTAATACGTTCAGCATGTGATCTCCACGACTTACGGGATTACCCAAGCGGGGTACACCACGGTTTTCCAACTTCATCACTGTATTCGGCTGAGTTCCAGCTGGAATGATTAGTTCTACCGGCCCATCTACTGTATCTACCTCTAACCGACAACCTAAAATCGCTTGCAGGTAGCTAACTTTGATTTCCGAGAGAATATTAATCCCATCCCGTTGAAATTCCTCGTCCTCATTCACGAACAAGTAAACGTATAAATCCCCAGGAGGACCACTACGTTGACCGGCATCTCCTTCACTAGAAATCCGTAAACGTGTGCCATTATCCACCCCTGCTGGAATGGTAATTTTGAGTTTTTTTGTGACTTGATTTGCGCCCTTACCATCACACGCGTCACACTTATCTTCAATTACCATCCCTGTTCCATTACAGGTGGGACAAGTCGAGACTTGGGTGAAACTGCCAAATGGTGTTCTAGTTACACGGCGTACTTGAGCCGAACCGCCACAAGTCGAACAAGTCCGAGGGCGGGTTCCAGGTTTAGCACCAGAACCGCTACAAACTTCACAATTTTCTAGATGGGAAATGCGAATTTCTTTTTCGCCGCCAAATATCGCTTCCCGAAAGTCTAACTTCAGGTCTAGCCGCAGGTCATCACCCCTCGCAGGCCCACTGCGTCGTCTTTGTTGTGTGGGATTACCCATACCGCCAGCAAAGCCACTAAAAATGCTTTCAAAGATATCGGCAAAACCACCCATATCGCCGACATCTTGAAAGCCCGCGCCAGCACCAGATACGCCCTCTGGGCCAAAGCGATCGTAACGAGCGCGGGTTTCGGGTTCTGAGAGTACCTCATAAGCGCGGTTAATTTCTTTAAAGCGATCCTCCGCCCCCGGTTCTTTGTTCACATCTGGGTGATACTTCCGGGCTAGACGGCGATAGGCTTGTTTGATTTCTTCTTTGTCAGTGTCACGAGAGACACCCAGGATTTCATAATAGTCGCGGGCCATATAGCAAAGGTAAAAGTTAGAAGGAAGAAAGCAGAAGTCAGTAGAACGTCATTCACGGTCACTTGCTACCCTATGGATTAAGTGTTTTGCCTACAGATATGCAAGAGCAACACATTATCCTTTAGAGGGCGGCTTGCCGGAAGGCAGGCAGAAGATAAAATTAATTTTTGTTAATAACTGATTTTACCCTTTACCTTTTACAAAAATCACCGACAAATCTTGAGCAACAGGTGCTTTCCTCGTGGGAGACGACAAAAGCTATAGAAGTTAAGAACAGGGGAAGCCTCTGCTCAGACTTCTCACTGCCGAGTCGGCTGTCTCTTTTACAATTGTGCTACGTAGGAGAGGAAAACTCGCCCATCAACCAGAGGGGCTAGCCGCACCATTAGGTGTGGAAAACCACCCTTATGCAATGGAAGTGCATCTGAACTGGCACACTGCCTAGCCCAAAGTAATTTGCTTCTACAATCTAGCAAACCACTGGGGTCTTGTGAAACTTTGTTAAATCTATATTAACTAACATACAGGCATAAGCTTTTTTCGACCAACGAGTTAAGGCTTTGTCCCTCTTTTTTTGCTTTAACTACAATTTTTTTGTGTAAATCAGGGTCAATTCTTACCATGAATTTCCCAGAGAATGGCTTATCAGGCTCCTCCCCGCGTTCTCTACAAAAATCTAAATAATCATCCACTGAATCAGAAAAAGCAAGCTTTAGTTCGTCTACGCTACTACCTTGAAAAGTAATCACGTCCCGAATATTAATTATTTCACCGTGAAAAATTTCTGCCTCAGCATCAAATTCTACAATTGCCTCGTATCCTTTATATTTCATCATTTTCAGTCTCCGCTTCTTTAATACCCGCTTCTATCAAGAATCGGCGCATCGACTTAACAGCACCTTTGTCAGTTTCTTTTTCAGGATGTGGCCTGTGAAATGTAGCTCTTATATCATTAAGAGCAAATCTGACTCTTGACCCTTTTCCTTCTGATACCTCTGCACCAAGAGCAATTAATAAAGACTCTATATCATTCCATAAAATATTTGATCTGGTGGAGTTTTGAAAAAGGGCATCAAAAGTTTTCTGGTGTTTACTGTTAAGTTCCATTTTTATAGTATCATCTAGTGATACTATTGCTGGCGAAATTTGTTACACTTTGCAAAATATTAAAGATTAAGGTAACTGCGTAGCTTGCTGCCGTAAGCAATTCTCCGGGCAGGGGGGAGGGAGATGAGGGAGACAAGGAGACAAGGGGGATAAGGGAGCAAGGAGATAAACAAAACTCCTAACTCCTAACTCCTAACTCCTAACTCCTAACTCCTAACGCCCAATACTTCTCTACGAGAGGCTACGCCAACGGCTTCTCTACGAGACGCTACGCGTAGCTTGCTTAAGAGCAGGGGTACGCTCAGTACAAGTGCCCAATGCCCCATGCCTAATCCAATACGGTTCAGTTAAGGCTAAAATTCTTTGCTAAAGTCAATTTTTTTAACGAACCGCTAAGGACGCGAAGGACGCAAAGAGAAGAAAGAAATGCTTAACTGAACTGTATTGATGCCTAATCTATCGCCTCATAATCAGCTTGTGCTGTACTTTCTTCGTCAAAATCAAAGTTGAATTGTGGTATTAGCGTGCCATTCATTGGTGAGTCTACTTCTGGGGTAAAGTGACCAGATGAACCCCCCTCAATCTCATCAGTTTGGCTGTTAGCTCGATTGTAGACATCAGCACCAATTGCAAACAAGGTTTGTTGGAAGTCGTCTAAGCGCTGCTTAAATTCCCCTGTGGAAATGCTGGAGTCAATCATTGCAGCTTGGAGTTGTGCAACTTTTTCGCTGGCCAAGGTTTTCATCTGGTCGCCGATAAAGTTGCTATTATCCTTAATGGTTGATTCATAACTGAACAACAAATTATCTGCTTGATTTTTGAGTTCAACCAGTTCTTTACGTCTTCTATCTTCTTCGGCAAACAGTTCTGCCTCTTGGCGCATCCGTTCGACTTCGTTGCTACTCAAACCACCTGTATTGGTAATCCTGATACTCTGTTCTCTACCAGTACCTTTATCTTGGGCAGAAACCTTCAGGATGCCGTTGACATCGATTTCAAAGGAGACTTCAATTTGCGGTACACCACGGGGAGATGGGGGAATTCCTGCAAGTAGAAACTTGCCGAGACTCTTGTTATCTCGTGACATTGCCCGTTCACCTTGGAGGATGTGAATTTCCACAGAGGTTTGCCCATCAACTGCGGTAGAAAAAACTTGTGACCGACTCGTAGGAATTGTGGTGTTGCGTTCGATGATTTTGGTGAACACTTCACCCAAAGTTTCAATTCCCAAGGACAGAGGGGTGACATCCAATAGTAAGAGATTATCGACTTCGCCACCCAACACACCTGCTTGAATAGCTGCTCCTAATGCTACGGCTTCGTCAGGGTTGATGGAGCGATCGGGAGCTTTGCCGTTGAAAAATTTAATTAGCGCGTTTTGGACTGCGGGAATACGCGTAGAACCACCTACCAAAATAATCCGATCTATAGATTGTGGTTTGAGATCCGCATCTTTGAGCGCTTGAATCATTGGTTCGATGGTCGCTTCAATTAATTTCGCTGCGAGTTCTTCAAATTTCGAGCGACTGAGTTCCATCTCCAGATGCTTTGGCCCGGTATCATCAGCTGTGATAAAGGGCAAGTTGATGGAGGTATTCACCATACTGGAGAGTTCAATTTTTGCCTTTTCCGCAGCTTCCCGCAGGCGTTGCAATGCCATCTTGTCTTTGGAAAGGTCGATTTTCTCTTGTTCCTGGAAGCGTTCCATCATCCAAAGGACGATCGCATTATCAAAGTCGTCTCCACCCAAGTGGTTGTTACCACAAGTCGCCTTCACTTCAAAAACGCCATCCCCAAGTTGCAGGATCGATACGTCGAAGGTACCGCCTCCCAAGTCAAATACTAAAATTAGCTGCTCTTGGTCTTGCTTTTCCAATCCGAAAGCTAAAGCCGCAGCTGTTGGTTCATTAATGATTCGCAGAACTTCTAGTCCTGCAATTGTGCCAGCATCTTTAGTTGCTTGTCTTTGGGCATCTGTAAAATATGCTGGTACGGTGATCACTGCTTGAGTAACTTCCTCACCCAAAAAGTTTTCCGCATCCTGCTTCAGCTTTTGCAGGATCATCGCAGATAATTCTTGTGGTGTGTAGTTTTTTGAGCGAATTTGGACATCAACGGTTTCGTCTCGACCTTTGACACAGTTGTAGGGGACACGATCGCGTTCTACTTCAGTATCTTCCCAACGCCGCCCGATAAATCGTTTAATACTGTAAATTGTGTTCTCAGCATTGGTTACGGCTTGGCGCTTTGCCAATTGACCAACCAAGCGATCGCCACTCTTCCCAAATCCCACAATACTTGGAGTAGTTCGTCCACCTTCAGAATTGGAGATCACAAGTGGTTGACCACCCTCCAAAACTGCGACGCAACTGTTAGTAGTGCCTAAGTCGATCCCAATAACTTTTCCCATATTTGCCAGTATTTTTACTGAATATTTCTGCTGTAGTATGTCGCGGACTAACTTTTTTATTAAAAACAAAGGCTAGCGGATAACGTCTGTGGAACCCCTGTTGCTGGTAGCAAGAAAGAAGTTGAAACACAACAGAGTTATCCAAAGCCTTGTCCAAGTTTTAGGTACGCGATGCTCGTCCTTGCTATAACCCAGGCACTTGAGGTCAGCGAGGCAAGCAACTACAGCTTAACTGCTGGCTGAACTCGACTGATCTTCTGGTGCAAAAGGTGTATCTTCCTTGGGAGCAGCTACTTTGACCATTGCATGGCGTAGCACGCGATCGCCCAAGTAATATCCACGCACTAACTCTTCTAACACTGTTCCTTCAGGATGTTCATCCGTAGGTTCCCGCATTACTGCTTCGTGCAGGTTAGGATCGAATTCTTGACCTTCGGGACGCATTGGCGATACACCCAAGCGCTTCAGGCTATCTACTAATTGTTTGTAAACGCCTTGGTAACTTTTGTGCATGGTCATTTCGCCCTCAGATTGTGGTTTGAGGTGCGATCGCGCCCGCTCAAAATTATCGACTACTGGTAGCAATTCCAAAATCGTATTCCGCTTCACCTGCAACTCTAAGTCTTCTTTTTCTTTGCTAGTGCGTTTCCGGTAATTCTCAAAATCAGCGGCAATCCGCATATATTGAGTACTACGCTCTTCCAGTTGCGTTTTGACGGACTCGATTTGTTGAGTCAGTTCTG
This sequence comes from uncultured Nostoc sp., assembly GCA_964252435.1. Taxonomy (GTDB): domain Bacteria; phylum Cyanobacteriota; class Cyanobacteriia; order Cyanobacteriales; family Nostocaceae; genus Nostoc. The sequence continues at coordinate 1,096 of CAXUOL010000262.1, read as the reverse complement.
CCAAAGCTGCCCTTTCTACTTCAGTTTTCTCAGTTGCAGCGACGCTATTTTCGGAATTGACAGCAGAATCTCCTGATATATTTGTTTGGGCTGCCACTTGCTCTGTCACCTCGCTACCAGATTCATTGAAATTAACTTGGGCTGGGGAGTCACTCTTCATTGCTTGCTTTACCTCTGTTGGTTCACCCAATTGCTGGCTTGTATTGTTTATCTGTTTATTTTCATCGATCATTGTCTACTCTTTCCAGATGCTATTTATGGCAGTGTATCTCTACAGCTTGCAACCGTCGTCATCCACGACTTGCAACTGAGGCTGATTTTATTGCCGACAAGTTCCTGGAAGTGATGTAACCGTCCTCTTATTGTGACAAATGGTGAACACGTTAGCCCAGACGCCACTAAGGCGGGAACCCGAACGAATAGTGTACCTCTAAGAATCAAAGTTTGGGGCTAGATTTTAAAGATTTGTTAAGCGAGTCTGTAATTGAGCAAGCCATGAGCGAACGCAAAAAAATCCGAGAATGCGATCGCTTACGGCGAGCGGGTAAGCGATCACAAGTTTTGACACCCAGGAATTTGATTTATTTATGAAACTTTATCGGGTTAAATTAACAGGCTGGAAAGGAATTCTCAGCTTTAAATAATTCGTAGGGAAGAGTTTCGAGTTATTTATTGAGCGACTGGTCAGATGCTTTAATTAGGTTGTTGTAGCAATTAATTTGTATGTCTCGCGCTTCTCGTCAATTGCTTGATGGCTTTAGTTACCACGTTACGACTCGTTGTAATAATCGTGAGTTTAATTTGAGTCGTCGAGATTGTCGGGAGGTGTTACTTTACGTTATTAAAAAGGTTCAGGTCAGGGTTGTTATGCGGGTTTTTTATGATGCTTAAATGAAAATTCGCAACCACTAAGAAAGAGGGCTGTAATAGCCACATAGTTGCTTGCATCTATAGTGATAACAAATAATAAAAGTAGTGTCACTAATCACCAAATATTATTTGAATAAGTAAGTATTTTCACTAGTTGTACTGACTAGAAAAATGAAACTGGAAACTACAAATTTTCTATGAGCCAGAGAAAGAGCAGCGGCTTTCC